>NZ_JBLTJC010000502.1:0-6357 GCF_048158785.1 Streptomyces colwelliae
CGCTCGCTCGCGCGGGCCCGCGACACCTTCGGACCGGTCCCGGCCGTCGCCGACTTCCTGACGGAACTGGCCGAGCGGACCGGCGAGCCCGCCGCCGCGTACCTCTTCGACGAACTGACCACCGGCCCCGAGGGCTTCGTGATCAGCGCGGCGGCACGCACACTGCTCGACAAGTTCCGCCGCACGGTGGGGAGTTCGGCCTACGACGACGACGTGCTCGCCGTCGGTGAGCTGGCCGCCCGCCGCCAGTTGGTGGAGGCCTGGCTGACGGCGTACACGACGGCGTCCGGCACGGAGACCGACCCGGGGGACCTCGCGGAGGCGGTGGCCGCCGAACTCTGCCCGGAGGTACGGCGGTACGAGTCGGACGCGCGGCTGACGGAGACGGTCGGGGGGCTGCTGGGCTCGCATCCGCGGATCGAGGCGGGGGCGTTGTCGCTCCGGGTCGATGAATTCCTCGCCCGGACACGGGAGTTCAGGGTGTCGGACGTCCCCGGTCATCGCGCTTACCAGCGGCGCCGTACGGCACTCGTGGCGGCGGAACGTGACCGGCTGCGCCTCGACGAGTACCGGCCGCGCGTGCTGTCGTCCTTCGTGCGGGGCCGACTGGTCGACGAGGTGTATCTCCCGCTGGTCGGCGACAACTTGGCGCGGCAGATCGGTACGACGGGGGAGGGGCGGCGGACCGACACGAGTGGCTTGCTGCTGCTCATCTCGCCGCCGGGGTACGGCAAGACGACCCTCATGGAGTACGTCGCCGACCGGCTCGGGCTGGTGCTGGTCAAGGTCAGCGGGCCTGCCCTCGGGCACCGGGTCACCTCCCTCGACCCGGCCGAGGCACCGAACGCGACGGCCCGGCAGGAGGTGGAGAAGGTCAACTTCGCGCTGGCGGCCGGCAACAACGTGCTGCTCCACCTCGACGACATCCAGCACACCTCGCCCGAACTCCTCCAGAAATTCATCCCGTTGTGCGATGCGACGCGGCGGGTGGAGGGCGTGTGGGAGGGCGTACCGCGTACATACGACCTACGGGGGAAACGGTTCGCCGTCTGCATGACCGGTAACCCCTACGCCGAGTCGGGCGGCCGTTTCCGGGTGCCCGACATGCTGGCGAACCGTGCCGACGTCTGGAACCTCGGCGACGTACTGACCGGCAAGGAGGCGGTGTTCGCGCTGAGTTTCCTGGAGAACGCGCTGACCTCCAACCCGGTCCTCGCCCCGCTGGCCGGCCGCGACCGGGCCGACCTGGACCTGCTGATCCGCCTCGCGGAGGGTGACACGACCGCCCGCGCGGACCGGCTGTCCTACGCCTGCGACCCCGCCGAACTGGCCCGAATCATCGCGGTGTTGGGGCACCTCATCACCGCCCGCGACACCGTGCTGGCGGTCAACTCCGCGTACATGGCGTCGGCGGCGACGACGGACGCGGCCCGCACGGAACCGCCGTTCCGGCTCCAGGGGTCGTACCGCAGCATGAACCGCGTCGCCCAGCGCATCGAGCCGGTGATGAACTCACCGGAACTGTCCGCTGTGTTGGATGACCACTACACCGCCGAGGCGCAGACGCTGGGGCCGGGTGCCGAGGCGAACCTGCTGAAGCTGGGGGAGCTACGCGGCACCCTGACCGCCGAACAGGCCTTGCGCTGGGGCGAGTTGAAAGCGGCGTACGGGCGGACGGCTACAGCTGAAGGAGCCGCTGGGTGATCTCGCGGTACTGCCGCAGCGCGTTGCGGAACTCCTCGGAATCGGACTCCGACGGGGATTCGACCGGGGACTCGGAGTCCTGGTCCGCCCAGCCGGCGCGGAGGAGTTCGCGGCGTGCCGCGAGGGCGGCGACGAGTTGGGCGGTGGCCTCGTCGTAGGCGCTCTCCGCCTCCGCCAGGGCGTCGCGCGGGGTGTCGGCGAAGGTGTTGAGGGCGTGTCGCAGCCGCTGGAGGACCTTGTCCCGCTCGCTCGACGGGAGCAGCGGCTCCGGGCCCGGGGTGCGGCGTTCGGAGGGGACCCGGTTCTGGCCTGCGGGTTGTTGGGCGCGTGTCTGGTCGTACATCATCGGGAGTCGCTTCCGTCCCGCCCGAAGGCGTTATTGGGATCGTCCGTTCGCCGGCCACTGCCCTGCGCCGTGCTGCCAGTCAACGTGCGGCGACGGTTCGTGTCAACGCGGCGGTCACGCGCTCCCGGCCGACGCGTTCGGGAGCGCGCGAGAGTACCTTGAAGAGAGAGTTTCCCTTCACAGGGGCAGCCCGTGACCCCGGCCGCGCCATCCGCAGCGAGGCCGAGGAGTCCCGGCATGTCGATCATCTCCACCCCGTCCACGACGGGGATCCCGGCGGGCACCGACCCGCCGCCCCCGCCCTACGACGGCACCGCGCCCTTCCCGCCGGACGAGGGCCCGGCGCCCGTCCGGGACAGCGGGGACCGGATCTACGTCGGGGTCACGGCGGCGATCGTCGTCCTGCCGTTCGTGGGGCTTGGCCTGGCCGGCTGGCTGCTGTGGGGACGGCTGATCCACCCCGTCGACGTCGTGCTCGCGGCCGTCCTCTACACGGTCACCGGCCTCGGCGTCACGGTCGGCTTCCACCGCGGGCTCACCCACGGCTCGTACCGCGCCATCCGTCCCGTGCGCGTCGCGCTCGCGGTGGCCGGGTCGATGAGCTTCCAGGGCGACGTCATCGGCTGGGTCGCCACCCACCGCCGCCACCACGCCTTCACCGACCGGCCCGGCGACCCGCACTCGCCGTACCGCTACGGCACCCATCTGTGCGGCCAGTTGCACGGACTGTTCGACGCCCATGTCGGCTGGCTGTTCCGCAACGAGCAGTCACCGCCCGAGCGTTACGCCCCCGACCTCGTCGCCGACCCCGACATCCGGGCCGTCTCCCGCGCCTTCCCGCTGCTGTGCCTGCTCACGCTCGCGCTGCCGTTCGGCCTCGGCTGGGCGATCGGCGGCAGCTGGCTGTACGGCCTGACAGGCCTGCTGTGGGCGGGACTTGTGCGCATCGCGCTGCTCCACCACGTCACCTGGAGCGTCAACTCGCTCTGCCACATGATCGGTGACCGCCCCTTCCGCACCCGGCGCCACGACCGCGCCACCAACCTGTGGCCGCTGGCCCTGCTCTCCTTCGGCGAGAGCTGGCACAACCTCCACCACGCCGACCCCACCAGCGCCCGGCACGGCGTCGACCGCGGCCAGATCGACCCGTCGGCCGCCGTCATCCGCCTGATGGAGCGCGCCGGTTGGGCCTACGACGTGCACTGGCCGGCCGCGGACCGGGTCGCCGCCCGCCGCGCCTGACCTCGGCTACGACGCGCGCGGTGGTGCCGGGATGGTCCGGGTGTCGAAGTCGCCCGCGATGATCTGCGCCGCGAGATCCGACAGGCGCAGATGGCGGGCACGGGCGTAGGAGCGGAAGGCGGTGAAGGCGTCGTCGACGGACGTGTTCCAGCGCTCCGCCAGCACACCCTTGACCTGTTCGACGAGGATGCGGCTGGTCAGCGCGGTCTGCAACTGGCTGTTCTCGAGGTGCGACTGCTCCAGCGTGCGCTGCTGGAGCACCGCGATGGTGGCCACGTCGGCGAGGGCCTGGGCGAGCGCGATGTCGTCGTCGCCGAGGCGGTGCGGCGTGGTCTGGAAGAGGTTGAGCGCGCCGACGACCCGGTTGCGCAGCCGGAGCGGTATGGCGTGCGTGGCCACGTATCCCGTCTCGCGGGCCTGCGCGGCGAAGCGCGGCCAGGCCGCGGTCACCTCGGCCCGGGTCAGGTCGATGTTGGTGCGGGCGGCGCCGGTGCGGTAGCACTCGACGCACGGGCCCTGGTCGTGCTGGAGCGCGAGGAGCTCCAGCAGGCGGGTGTGCTCGTCCGAGGCGGCGATGATCTGTAGTTCGCCGTGCGCGTCGGCGAGCAGGATGCCGGCCGCCGACACGTCGAGCAGCTCGACGCAGCGCGCGGACAGCCGGTGCAGCAGGTCGATGACGTCGAAGTCCTCGACCAGGGAGTCCGCGACCTCCACGAAGATCTCGGCCAGACGTCGTTCGCGGGCCATGGCGATCATCCCTTTCCAGTGTCGGGCGAATACGGCCCGCTCATATCGTCGTCCAATTCGTCGCCAAAGCGCAGCCGGCGGGCGACCACGTCCGCCGCGACCTCACCCAGGGGGCGTTCACTGCCGTAGGCGTGGGCCCGCAGGCGCAGCAGGGCCTCCTGGATGGGCACGCCCAGCTGGACACTGATCATCCCGGTGGCCTGGTGCACGACGGGGCGGTTCAGCCCGGTCGGCCAGGCCGGCATGGCGTCCGGTCCGGGTGCGGTGCCGTTCGTGTGCCCGTTGCCGTTCAGGAACACGCCGGTCAGCGCGGCCGCCAGGGCGGTGGCGTCGCCGTACTGCTGCTCGCTGATCCGTCTGTCCCCGTCGCACAGCACGGTCAGGACACCGACCCGGATCGCACCGATGCCCAGCGGGAACCCGCACACGCCCTGGATGCCCATGTCACGCGCGGCCGGCAGCAGCATGGGCCACCGCTCGGGGCGCACCCGGTCCAGGTCCGGCTCCAGCACGGGCGAACCGGTGCGGACGGCCTCCGGGCCGGGGCCCTCGCCCAGGGTGAACTGGAGCTCCTCGAAGCGGGCGCTCAGTTCGGGGTGGCACCACAGCGGCTCGGCCGTGCGGTCGACACCGACCAGCAGCGACAGGGCGACGCCCTCGGCACCCAGCGCCCGGGCGCAGGCCTGCGCGGGATCGCCGCCCTCACCGAGGCGCAGCGACCGCAGAACCTCGGCCATGCCGTCGCTGATCACCGTGCTCCGTTCCGCGGCCGCCGGGGCGCTTCGAGACGAGGCGCCGACCGACGTCTGCCGTACCCTACGTGGCCCGGCGCTCCAGCGCGCGGTCGGCGAACACGCCCTTCCAGGCGTCCTGAACGCTGGCGTACCGCGGAAACCGCTCCACCAGACCGGCGGCCCGGAACACCAGCAACGGCCCCGGACGGGAGTGCACGACGCGCAGCCACCCGAGCCGCTCACGACACTCCTCCCAGGCCGCGTTCAGCGGGTCCAGAACACTGCCGTCCATGAAGGTCACGTCGAGCAGATCGACGACGACGAAGAGTGGCCCCGTGCCGTGCCGGGCCTCTTTGAGCTCCTGTGCGAAGGCGGGCACGGTCGTCAGATCGAGCTCACCGCCCGCCCGGACCACTCGTAGTCCGTCCGGATGTCCGTCCGGTTGTCCGTCCGTCTGCCCGTCTGGTTCGCCGAACAGATCAGGATGCGGTCCCATGTACCCCATCTCCCCTGTCAGAGAGTGGCTTTCGCCTTCTTGCGCAGGGCCTCTGTTGCGCGGAACGTGACTGCACGGAGAGGGCCGGGGTCCTGGGCTGCCGTACGACGAGCGTACTGCCGGGAAGGGATATGCCGGGAGCCGTTTCCAGCACATGGGTACCGGTTTCGGCCTTGTGCTCACCTCAGTCGGCCTGATGCGGTATCCACTCGCTGTCGTCCAGTGAGTAGCCGTAGTGCGGCCGCCCGCTCATCCCGCTGGTGTGGAACGGCTTCCCCTGGTCGTCGATGCGCAGCACCCCGTGCCGGGTCCCGCTGGTCCACGCCAGCTCCAGATACCAGCGCACATCGTGCGACGCCGCGGCGGCGGTGATGTACAGGACCTCGGGATCACTCTCGCTCACCTTGTACGGCAGCCCCGTCTGCCCGGCCTTCGGCGTGGCCACCGGCCGGATCGCGTCCAGCCCGACGTCGAAGGAGTGCGTGGGCACCCCACCACCGCAGCCGACCCCGATGTACCCCATGGCGTACGCGTTCCAGGCGAGCGGCGCTCCGCTCTGCACCACCCGCACGTTCAGCGACTGGAGTACGACGGTCTCCTGCCCGGTGCCCTGGACAGTCAGCTCCAGGAACTGACTGTCCGCGGAGACGGCCCCCAGCGCGCTCACCCAGCTGGGAGCGTCCTGCTCGGTGGGCGGCGGCGGAACCTTGGCCGCGTCCTCGTCGACCAGGTAGGTCTGACTGCACGGGCTCTCCCAGGCGTACGGCCGTGAGGTCACCGTCAGCGGGATGCCCGCGGCCACGTCGGCGCCACCCGCTTTGCTGCTCGGGGTGGCGGACGCGCCGGTCTTCGCCGTGGCGGACCCGGAGGGGCTCGCACTGCGGGAGGGCGAGGCCGACGAGGAGGGCGAGGAGGTCGACTTCGCGGACGCGGAGGGGGAGTTGGTGCCGCGTCCGGTGGAGGTGACGGAGCCGGCCTCCTGCTTCCGGTCGCCGCTGCCGTCGCCGCCGGAGACGAGCCGGGGGACGAGTGCGGTGGCGGCGATGACCACGGCTACGGCGGCGGCTGCGAGGAGGGTGGTGCGGCGG
>NZ_JBLTJC010000503.1:0-6356 GCF_048158785.1 Streptomyces colwelliae
CTCCCACCCGCACCAGGACACGAACCCGACCAGGCCCGCGGTTCCCTCCTGACGCCAACCACCGCCAAACCACGCCCACACACCCGCCAACCACCCAGGCCGACAACCAAACGCCGACGCCAGAGCAGATACAGGACATGAGCCCGAGCCACCACCCGACACGCGGCCACAGCAGCCAACCGGGCCTGTGAAGGGTGATCAATTTCTGGCGTCGCTACTCGTCCACGTTTGAGACGTCTTCGACGGGAGTTCTGACGGGGTTCGGGCCTCTGAGGAAGTGATCAGTGCGGAGCTGCCGGTGTCGCGGTCCGTGAGGCCTGCGAGGAGGGCGAGGCCGAGGCCTGCTGCGGCGAGCGTCGCGCCGACCAGGGCCGGTGAGGCCCAGCCCCAGCCGGCGGAGATGGCCAGGCCGCCGAGCCAGGCGCCGCCGGCGTTGGCCAGGTTGAAGGCGGAGTGGTTGGAGGCCGCGGCCATTGTCGGCGCGTTCTTCGCCTTGGCCATGAGCAGCATCTGCACCGGGGTGGTGACCAGGGCGCCCATCGCGCCCATGAAAGCGAGGGTCACCAGGGCGGGGACGGTGCTGTGGACGGTGAAGTAGAACGCCACGAGCGTCGCACCGAGCAGGAAGAGGCCCCCGTACAACGTCGGGCGCAGGGCCCGGTCGGTGAGCGGACCCGCGATCAGTGTGCCCAGCGTCATTCCGATGCCGTAGAGCGCGAGGACCCAGGTCGTCGAGGAGTCGGAGAGACCGGTCAGGTGGGTCAGGATCGGCACCAGGTAGCTGTAGACGGCGAAGAAGCCGCCGAATCCCACGACGGCGGTGGCCAGGCCCAGGGCTACCTGCCGGTTGCCCATCGCCCGCAGTTCGTGCCGGATGCCGGCCTGGTTGCTGCGGGGCTGGTGGGGGACGAAGGCGGCTAGCGCGGCCAGCGCGACAAGGCCGATGACGGCGACGGCGCAGTAGGCGTACCGCCAGCCGAGATGCTGCCCGAGGGCGGTGCCGGCCGGGACACCGACGATGTTGGCGATGGTGAGTCCGAGGAACATTCTCGACACCGCCCGCCCGGCTCGTTCGGGGGCGACCAGCCGGGAGGCCACGACAGCACCCACGCCGAACAGTGCTCCGTGGGGCAGGCCCGCCAGGAACCGTGCGGCGAACAGCAGGCCGAAGTTCGGAGCGAGAGCGGAGGCGACGTTGCCGATCACGAACAGGGCGGACAACAGGAGCAGGAGCCGTTTGTGGGCGATGCGCGCGCCGATGCCGGTCAGGACGGGCGCCCCGACGACGACACCGAGCGCGTAGGCGGAGACGAGGTTGCCGGCGTGCGGCACGGACACGCCGACGCCGTCGGCGATCTGGGGCAGCAGTCCCATCGTGGCGAACTCGGTCGTACCGATACCGAACGCGACGAGGGCAAGGGCCAGCAGGGCCAGTGGCATGGAGCGCAAGTACCTTTCACGGGCGGCGGTTTGCGTGCGGATGCGGGGGAAGTGGGCAGGACCGTGATGCGTCCCGTTCGCCCTGTTTCTGTAGCCTGTCGCGCCGGCCGCCGTTGCCCGATGCGCCCCTGGGGGCGGGAAAAGTCTACGGGCGCTACAGCCGCGGCCCGCACTCACGCATTCCAAGATCGGACGACAGGAATCATGGCCTGCGTCACAGTCGGCCCGGGCGCGGCCCTGACGAACTGGACCATCCACGCCGGTCGGCAGACCGGTGGTCACGCGGCGGCGTTCCCGCTGCTCCGCTCGATCGGGATCCACAGCTGGGAGTGAGTCTCCTCACCGACTTCCACCAGTTGCGTGCGCAGGAGTTCCGGTCCTGGCCGGCTCGTGTACGGGTTCGAGGGGAACCACTGTGTGAACACGTCCCGCCACAGTTCCTGGAGCGCGCTCGGATAGGGCCCGTCGTTGTCGAAGACCGCCCAGGTCCCGGCCGGCACGTCAAGGGCGTCGAGTTCCCCGACGGTCGTCTCCGGGCCTGTGGCCACGCCGATCCAGTAGTCCGCCTCGGTGCCCTCCTCCCGACTGTCGGTCAGATACACCGCTGCCGACAGGATCCCCTCCGGTTCCCGGTCGGCCAGCTCCTTCATCCGTACGATCGCCCGCGCATCCAGGCTTTCCACGTGCGCCGCGGCGGCCGCGTTGACCCCCTCGTGCACCAGCGGGACCCGGGCTTTCCTGCCGACGATCCGGAACGCCTCCTTCTCCACGATCCGGTACCGCATCGTCGTACTCCCTTCGACGACGACGCGGAAGGACATGCGTGGCTGTGCCGTGAGCAGTGCGCCCGTGCGACGGGCCTCACCCGGACCGATGCCGTGCACCGACCGGAAGGCTCGGGCGAAGGCCTCGCCCGAGCCGTAGCCGTACCGCACCGCGACATCGAGCAGCGTGTGTTCCCCGGCCAGCACCTCGGCCGCCGCGAGCGTCATCCTCCGGCGTCGCACGTAGACCGGGAGCGGCATCCCGGCGAGGGCGGAGAACAGCCGGCGGAAGTGGTACTCCGACACCGCGGCGATCCGGGCCGCCTCGGCCACGTCGACCTCCCGGTCGAGGCAGGCCTCCAGGTGGTCCAGTGCCTGATTCAGCCGCTCCAGCACGCGTCTCCGTCCCTCTTCCTTCTTCCTTACTTCCTTGAGTCTCCCCCGTAGCAATGCGCACCTGGCTGTGGCAGTTCCTGCGGCCGGGTGCGCTGTGGCGACGCACCTGCCGTTCGAGGGCTCCCCGAGCCCGCGTGACCGGCTGCCGATACGGCCGGCCGGGCCGTCATCAGGTGTAGGTGATTTCGTCGCGCCCGGCACGACAGAAGCCGTGCGGGAATTGTCGGGCGGGTGGCCCCGGCGTTGCCTGAGGCTTGCGCACATGACTGATGTTAAGGGGCTGTGCGAGCCGCGGTTCGCCGCAGTCGAGGAGGCCCTCGCGGCTTCGCTCGGCAAGGACGATGTGGGTGCATCGGTCGCCGTCTACCTCGACGGCGAGCCGGTGGTCGACCTCTGGGGCGGGTACGCCGACGCGGACCGCACGGTCGACTGGGAGCGCGACACCCTCACGGGCGTGAACTCGACGACGAAGAACATGACCGCCCTGTGCGCGCTTGTCCTGGCCGACCAGGGACGGATCGATCTGTCCGCGCCGGTGGCCGCCTACTGGCCCGAGTTCGCCGCGGCGGGCAAGGAGCGTCTGCTGGTGCGCAACGTGCTGTCCCACACCGCGGGACTGCCGGACCTGTCCGGGCCGACGGCGGTCGAGGACCTCTACGACTGGCAGAGCGTGACGGCGGGGCTGGCCGCGCAGGCCCCCGAATGGGAACCGGGCACGGCCGCCGGGTACCACGCGCTCACCTTCGGGTTCCTGGTCGGTGAGATCGTCCGCCGCGTCACCGGCCGTAGCCTCGGTGATTTCTTCGCCGAGGAAGTGGCAAAGCCGCTGGGCGCGGACTTCCACATCGGGCTCTCCGCCGCCGACGACCACCGCGTCGCACCGCTCGTCCCGCCGCCGTCACTGACCGACGAGTTCGCCGCCGGCGCACCGCTCGGACCGGACGGCACACGTCGGGACTACACCGGTGTCGCGGTCCGGGTCAGGGATGCCAACTCCGTGGCCTGGCGCCGTGCGCAGATCCCCGCGGTGAACGGCTTCGGCAACGCCCGGTCCGTCGCCCTCGTCCAGTCGGTGCTGGCGAACCGGGGTTCCGCGGGTGGCGTGCGGCTGCTGTCCCCTCAGGGCTGCGAGCCCGCGTGGCAGGAGGTGTTCCACGGCGAGGACCGGGTGCTGCGGACGCCGATGTCCTGGACCGTGGGTTTCGGCAAGTTCGGCAACACCTTCGGATGGGGCGGATGGGGCGGCTCGTTGGTCGTGAGCGACCCTGAATCACGTATGACGGTGGCCTACGTGATGAACCAGATGATCGACCGGGAGCAGCAGCAGGACAACCGCGGCATGGAGATCATCATGGCCGCCTACGGCGGACTGGGGTGACAACCCGCGGGAGGGGGAAGTCCGTTGACCAGACCGGGGGGTGTTGTGATGGGCGGTGCTCGGTCGGGATATTCGATGGTCACCACTTGTTGATGGTGGTCATACTGCCGCGATGGATCCAGTGACGCTTGAGACCGACCGTCTGCTGCTGCGGGCCTTCACACCTGCCGACGTGGATGCGGTGTACGAAGCCTGCCAGGACGAGGACATCCAGTTCTACACCCCGGTGCCGGCGCCGTACCGGCGTGCGGACGCGGAGAATCTCGTCGGCGAGAAGCTGCCCGCCCAGTGGGCCGAGGACAAGGACTACACCCTCGGCGCGTTCCGCAAGGACACCAGTGCCCTGGTCGGCTCGTACTGCCTGACCCTCGTCAGCCGCGGCGTCTGGGAGCTCGGTTACTGGGCGGTCAAGGAGCAGCGCGGACGCGGGTACTCGGTCGAGGCCGCTCGGGCCCTGTGCGACTGGGGCTGGAGCACCCTCGACGTCCACCGCATCGAGTGGTGGGCCATGGCCGGGAACACCGGCTCGCGTGCCGTCGCCGAGAAACTCGGCTTCACCGTCGAAGGGACACTGCGCAATCGCGGCATCGCCAACGACGGCAAACCGCACGACTGGTGGGTGGGCGGACTGCTGAGGCCCTGACACTCAGGCCGGTGCTTGGCCGGCCGCGTTTGCTCTTCTGCGGGAAAGTTCCCAACTCGGACAGTTCCCGCAGAAGAGCCACACCCGTTGACCATCGGCGGGCAGCCGTGACGTGGCAGTGGCCTCACGGATTCTTCGAGTGTGACCAAGAAGTGGGCCCGTGCGACCTTGACCCGTCCTGCCTTCTGCGGCGTCTTCCGTGCACAACTCGGCGATGTGATCACAGAGTTGGCCGATCTGTGGCTCGCCCGGCGCGAGTCGGAGCTTCGTGAGCGGCGCGGCGCGGTGCCGAGCGGCAGTGGGAGGCCGGTGCCGGCCCTGAGCACGACCTGGTCTCCACCGACCGCCTGCTCGTCACCCTGGTCCGCCTACGCACCGGGCTCCCGCACGCAGCGCTCGCCGAGCTGTACGGCGTCGCCCGCTCCGCGGGGATCCGGTTGCGGATCGACGGCGCTGAGACCCAGGTTCGCCGCCCGAAGGTGACGGCCGAGGTCGACGAGGGCTACCGGGGCTGGCCAACGAGTTCCCTGACCAGATCGGCGCCCCTCCGAAGAGGCCGAAGGGCGACACGCCGCAAGCCGAGCACTGGCGAGAGCGGGCAGGTTCGTCACCTGACGTCGACGAAGTCGCCTGTCGCCGTGGCGGGGCCGGTGGTGGGAGTGCCGGTGAAGACGTAGCGGAAGTAGCCGTCGGTCTTGGCCTTGACGGTGGTCTTCAGTGTGCCGCCGACGCCGCTGGTGACGGTTTTCAGCGCGGTGTAGACCGAGCTGCCCTTCTTACGGAACTGCAGCTGGACCGGCCGGCCCTGGTAGCCGGTGTAGTTGCCGCTGTCCCAGTTCGCGCGGGTCAGCTTCCCGGTGACCGTGATCGTCCTTCCCTTCTTCACCGGTTCGGGGGCGGCGTTGACGGTCACCGTGGCATACCGCTTGACGTTGACCGTGCCGGCGACGTCGATCTCCGTCCAGTCGTCGGTGGTGTCCTGCGCCCCGGCGAGCACCTTCCAGGTACCGGCGAGGCCGTTGTGGTCGAAGTCCCGCCGGGCGTCCACAGCGAAGCTCACCTTGCAGACGGAGGTTGCCGGGTCCGCCGGCGACACCACGCACGTTCCCCCCGGTGGGTACAGCGGCAGGATGCCGTCGGCGTCGTCGGTGTTGGGACCGTGCCACAGGTAGGCCCAGGACGCGGCGACGCCCTCCGGGTCCCGGGCCGTCCACGTGATCGTGACGGTCTTTCTGGTGGTCAGGCCGAGCACGATGTCCTTGCCGCCGTTGACCACGACGTTCGAGAACGTGGTGCCGTCGGCAGCGGCCCTGTCCGCCGCGTGGGCGGTGGCCGGAAGCACCGACACGGTAAGAGCGACCGTCAGAAAAGTGACGGCGACAGCCGGGCGCATGCGCATGAAGTCCCCCCTCGGGACAATGGGTTCGCCGCCTCCCCATGCACGACGAAACCTGATGGTGTGTCATCGGTGGCTAGACCCATGGGGGACGGTCCCGGTTGCCCCGTGTCTCGAACCAGTGTCCGTATGTCCGTTGTCGACCTCACCGCTCCCGAAGACCAGGCCGCGTTCTCGATCAGGAACTGCTTGCCGGGCGGGGGGGGCGAGCACGGCAGCGGACCGCACGATGCGACAACCTCCGCCTCTGCGACCGGCGGATCCGCAGGCAACGAAAGGGCGTTGAGCGCTGCGGCAACCGTCCCAACGGCTTCCGCGGAATCCCCCCTCTCCCGTACG
>NZ_JBLTJC010000504.1:0-6352 GCF_048158785.1 Streptomyces colwelliae
GTCCTACGGCGACCAGGGCGGCGGCGATCGCGGCGAGGGCGATCACCGGGCCCCACGCCATGTCTCCGCCCGGGAGCTTCGGGAGGTGGCCGAAGGGGGAGATGTCCAGGACCGCCTGCGATGGCGGGGCTGCCGGGTCAGTTGTATCCGCGGTCGGACCGGCCCGCCGTACTCGCGGCTTTCGCGCCCCGTGTGGCCGAGTGCGCGCCGGTCGATCCGGTGGCGGCCGGCATCCTGCGTACCGCCGCCCGGCACATGGCCGAGTCCGCCGTCGCGGTCTGTCCGGTCGCCAGCGAGCCCCAAGTCGCGCTCACGGGTGGCCTGTTCAAGATGGGCGGCCCTCTCCTCGTACCACTGCACGAGGAGTTGGCGAAACGGCTGCCGCATGCGCGGATGGTGCCGACGGAGGGTGATCCGCTGGACGGTGCCGTGCGGATCGCGCGGGATCTCGCGGCGGACGCGCTCGTTCTGCCGTGTGACGACGTGATGTTGTCCGTGGTGAGGACAAAGGGACAAGGTGATCACTTCTGATCCGTACGTAACTCATCAGACAAAACAGGACGGATACCGCTCACCTGCACCCTCCCCGAACAGGGGAGCCCAGGAAGCCAGTAACATGCCTCGCCATGAGCTCCCCCACTGGGCCCGCGTCCGGCCTGCCAGTACGAATGCCGCGACCTCGCCAGCCCGGGCGGCACCGCCGACCCGAGCAGCTGGCGGCTCCCGAGGGCGCGCCCGCGCTGGTCCTCGCCGTGCCGGGCACGCCCAGCGCGGCCACGCGCAGCCTCGCCGAGGAGGTCGTGAGCATCGCGCGCTCCGAGCTGCCCGGTCTCGACGGCCGCATCGGTTATCTCGACGGGGACGACTCCGAGTTCCCCACGCTGACGTCCGTGCTCGCGCACGCCGCCGAGGAGCGCACCGCCCGCTTCGAGCAGGCCAGGGCCGCCGGCGCCGACGTCAAGGAGCCTGACGGGCCGGTGGCCGTCGTCGTGCCGCTGCTCGCCGGTCCGGACAGCGCGCTGCTGCGTCAGATCCGCCAGGCCGTCATGGACAGCCGTGTCGCGGCCGACCTGACCGACGTGCTCGGCCCGCACCCGTTGCTCGCCGAGGCGCTGCACGTGCGGCTGTCCGAGGCGGGTCTGGCCCGTGCCGACCGCGCCCGGCTGTTCACCGTGGCGACCGCCGCGGACGGCATCATCCTCGCGTCCGTGGGTGGCGAGGAGGCCGTGCAGGCGGCCGGGATCACCGGCATGCTGCTCGCCGCGCGGCTCGCCGTGCCGGTGATGGCGGCGGCTCTGGACCAGGAGGGTTCGATCGCGGCGATCGCGGAGCAGCTGCGTTCCTCGGGCTCGCAGCAGCTGGCGCTGGCGCCGTACCTGATCGGCCCCGAGATCGACCCGGGCCTGGTGCAGGGCGCCGCCGCCGAGGCGGGCTGTGCGGCCGCCGAGGCGCTCGGTCCGTACCCGGCGATCGGCAAGCTCGCGCTCGCCAAGTACACGATGGCGCTGGGCATCGCCCCGCCGCAGCCGCAGGGCGCTCCGGTTCGCTGACCGCCCCGCACGCGTAACGCCGTAGCGCCGAAAGGGCCCCTCCTCACGCGGGAGTGGGCCCTTCGGCATGTCGGGGGGACAACAGCGGGTCAGTCGAGAACGACGCAGGACGCGGCGGTCACCTTGATCGAGCCGTCGCGGCGCGGAACGCCCGTGGTGGGGTCGACGGTGAACCAAGTCACGTCGCCGGAGCGCTCGTTCGCCACGTACAGGCGGCCGCCGGCCTCGGTGAGTGCGCGCGGCCAGTGGCCCTCGCAGGGCACCGTGCCGACCAGTCGCAGCCCGTCGCCCTCGACGGCGAGCACGGACAGCACGTCCTCGCCGCGGGTCGCCGTCCAGACGAAACGGCCGTCCGGCGAGGCCACGATGCCCGAGGGATAGGCGGCGTCGCCGTCCGGCGGGCCGGACAGGACCCGTACCTCGGTCAGCGGTTTCAGTGCGCCGCTCTCGGCGTCCCAGCGGCAGACGGTGACGGTCGGCGTGAGTTCGTTGAGGACGTAGGCGCGGGTGCCGTCCGGGTGGAAGGCCAGGTGCCGGGGGCCCGAGCCGGGCCGGAGCGCGATCTCGCGGTGCAGTACGGGGCGGCCGTCCTCCAGCGCGCACACCCGCACGGAGTCGGTGCCGAGGTCGACGCTGACCGCCCAACGGCCGCTCGGGTCGGGCTGGATCTGATGGGCGTGCGGACCCTGCTGGCGCTGTTCGTGCGGGCCGGAGCCGGTGTGCCGGAGCTGTCCGGAAGGGCGGCCGGCCAGCGTGCCGTCCGGGCGGACCGGCACGGCGGTGACGCTGCCGGAGCCGTAGTCGGCGGTCAGGACGTGCCCCGCGAACAGGCTCAGGTACGTCGGCCCCGCGCCGCCGACGCGCACCGGCGGACCGAGCGGCTCGGGCTTGTCGCCGTTCACGCGGTACGCGGCCACCGCGCCCTCGGTCGTCTCGCTGACGGCGTAGAGCGTGTCCCCGTCGGGCGCCAGCGCCAGATACGAGGGATCGGGGACGCCGTCGACGCTGCTCAGGACGGTCAGCGCGCCGCTGTCCGCGTCCACGGCCGCCGTGACGACACCCGGGCCGCCCGCCGCCGTGAACGACCCGATGAAGGCCCGCCGTCCCCGCCTGTCGCCGTCTGCCACCGCTGTCCCCTCTCGGTCAGTGCGTCCGGGGTGACGGTAGCAGCCGATCATGACCGGTCTAGACCAAATCTGGGAGCTTTCTCCGCCCAGCCGTACCGGTCCCGCTCCCGTACCGGCTCACGCTCCGACAAGCCGCGAACCGGACCGTGCGCGCAGCGGCTCCGCGAGTTCGGCTAGGGCGCGTTCCAGGCCGTGGAGGTGGGCCAGCGCGGGCTCGACAGGTGGCCGGGCCGACGTGGCCGTGAGCCCTGAGGCGTCGCCGTCGGTGAGCGCCTCGACCGCGGTCTCGACGCGCCAGCAGGCGGCGGCGAGGCGGGCGTCGTGGGAGGCCTCCGGGTCGGCGGCCACCGCGACGAGGCCGCGGATCTCGCGGGCGCAGTCGTCGAGCAGGGCGAGCACCCGGCGGGCGCGGCGCTTGCGGCCCAGCACGGGGTTCAGCGGATGCACGAGGGGCGCGACGGACAGCCGTACCCGGCCCAGGAGTTGTTCGAGTTCGGCGACGCGTCCGGCGGGGTCGGCCGTGGCGGAACCGGCGAGGCGGGCGGCGGCCTCGGCGGTGCAGGTGTGGACGCAGCGCAGGGCGCGCTGGATCCAGGCGTCGGTGGTGGTGTGGGTGGTCACCGGCAGCACGAGGAGGACGGCCAGGACGGCGCCGAGCGCGCCGACGCCGGTCTCCGCGAACCGCAGCGCCAGCAGGCCGGGGTTCAGGACGCCGAGCAGGCCGTAGAGCAGCTCTGCCATCAAGGTCACCGAGAGCATCATCCAGGTGTAGGAGACGGCGGCCGAGTAGAAGATGCCGAAGACGCAGGCGGCGACCAGGATCGCGGTGGGGACGGGGGCGCCGTGGACGGGGACGGCGACGAGCAGGCCGAGGGCGATGCCGAGGACCGTGCCGAGGACGCGGCGGAAGCCGCGAACGACGGTCTCGCCGCGTGAGGCGGTGTTCACGAAGATCCACCAGGTGGCGCCGACGGCCCAGTACCAGCGCTGCCCGGACACCAACTGGCCCACCACGAGCGCGAATCCGGCGCCGGCGGTCGCCTGGACCGCCTGCCTCGTGGTCACCCGGGCCAGGCCGCGAGCGGCAGTTGGCGCGGGTACGGCGGCCGGGGGCAGTCGGCGTTCGTAGCACCAGAAGCCGAAACGGACCGCCGCCGCGGTGAGCACGGAGAGGACAACTGCCGCGTACAGCACGGGCAGTTGGTCGGTGGTCGCGTGCAGGAACTGCGCCACGAAGAAGGTCATGAAGGCGAAGACGCCGAGGCTGTGGCCGCGCGGTCCCCAGCGGCGGGCGTAGACGCCAGCGCCGACCACGGCGAGGAAGGTGAGGTCCCGGGCGACGGGGTGGTCGTGCAGTTCGGCCGCGGCGGCGAGCACCGGCAGGCCCACGCAGGGCAGCAGCGCGGTGGTGACGGCCTGCCCGCGCACCGTGGGGTCCGTCACCGTGAACAGGGCGAGCAGCGCGGCGAGACCGCCGGTGACGGCGCCCGCGAGGGACTGTCCCGTCAGCCCGCACACGACGACCGCGAGACCGATGCCGAGCACGGCCCGACCGGCGAAACGCAGCCGCGTACGCCCCGGGTCCGGAGCCACGAACACCCTTTTCAGCACTGCTTCCCGCCCCCTGCGATCGCCCCTGGACACCGGCCGAACACCGGCATGAAAAAGGCGCCGCGGAGGTCCGCAGCGCCATCGACCTGCCCATGAGAGCATCATCGAGGCGAGTGGCTCAAGTGGCTCCCGATTCACTGGTCCATTGGCTCGATCGCAATGCGCTGGGCCATTGGTACAGTCTTCCGTCATGAGCGTGGACGAACTCGACACCCGCATCCTCAGGCTGCTCCTGGAGCAGCCGCGTACCAGCGTGCGCGAGTACGCCCGGCTGCTCGGCGTCGCCCGCGGCACGCTCCAGGCGCGGCTCGACCGGCTGGAGCGGGACGGGGTGATCACCGGTACGGGCCCCTTCCTCTCCCCCGCCGCGCTCGGGCACCCGGTGCTCGCGTTCGTGCACATCGAGGTCACGCAGGGGCATCTCGACGAGGTCGGGGACGCGCTGGCCGCCGTGCCGGAGATCGTCGAGGCGTTCTCGATCACCGGCGGCGGGGATCTGCTCACCCGGGTCGTGGCACGGGACAACGGCCACCTGGAGGACGTGATCCAGCGGCTGATCAGCCTGCCGGGTGTCGTCCGCACCCGGACCGAGATGGCGCTGCGCGAGCGCGTCCCGCACCGCCTGCTGCCGCTGGTGGAGTCGATCGGCCGTGCGGCCGGGAAGTGACCCTTGGCATGCTGAACCCATGAGCAACCTCGGCGGCCTCTCGGTCATCTTCGATCTCGACGGAACCCTCGTGGACAGCGAGCCGAACTACTACGAAGCCACCCGGCAGACCCTCGCCGAGCACGGCGTCCCGGACTTCACCTGGGCGCGGCACGAGCGCTTCGTCGGCATCAGCACCCAGGAGACCCTCGTCCTCCTGAAGGAGCTCTACGGCCTGAAGGCGCCGGTGGAGGAGCTGCTCGCGGAGACGAACCGCCGTTATCTGGCGCTGGCCCGGGCCGCCACGCGCGTGTACCCGGAGATGCGGAAGTTCGTGGAGCTGCTGGCGGCCGAGGGGGTGCCGATGGCGGTGGCGTCGGGTTCGTCGCCGGAGGCCATCGAGGCGATCCTGGCGGGCACCGGGCTCGACGCGTCGCTGCGGACCGTCGTCTCTGCGGACGAGGTGGCACGGGGCAAGCCCGCGCCGGACGTCTTCCTGGAGGCGGCGCGTCGGCTCGGGGCGGCTCCGGCCGACTGTGTGGTCCTGGAGGACGCGGCTCCGGGCGCGGCGGCGGCGCACGCGGCCGGGATGCGCTGCGTCGCGATCCCGTACGTGGCCGCGCAGGCCGACGCCCCCGAATTCGCCACGGCGGGGCTGCTACTCCGGGGCGGGCAGGCGGAGTTCAGCGCGCAGGGGGCGTACGACTGGCTGACCGAGAACTGACCGGTCCGCTTCAGGACACCCCCAGCACGACCTTGTCCCGGTCACGGTGGATCGGCTCCCCCGAGCCGGTCAGCGGCACGCCCGAGCCGCCGTTGCGTACGGCGACGATCTCCGCCGCGATGGACAGAGCCGTCTCCTCGGGCGTACGGCCGCCCAGGTCGAGGCCGATCGGAGAGCGCAGCCGGGCCAGTTCCCGCTCGCTGACGCCGACTTCTCGCAGCCGCCGGTTGCGGTCCTCGTGGGTCCGGCGCGAGCCCATGGCTCCAACGAAGGCGACGGGCAGCCTCAGGGCCTGGCCGAGGAGCGGGATGTCGAACTTGGCGTCGTGGGTGAGTACGCACAGGACCGTGCGCTCGTCCGTGGCCGTGTGCTGGAGGTAGCGGTGCGGCCAGTCGACCACGATCTCGTCGGCGTCCGGGAAACGGCTCCGGGTGGCGAAGACGGGCCGGGCGTCGCACACGGTCACCCGATAGCCCAGGAACTTGCCGGCCCGCACCAGCGCCGCCGCGAAGTCGACGGCACCGAAGACGATCATGCGGGGTGCGGGCACGCTGGACTCGACGAAGAGCGCTGTTCACCTTTCGCCTCGGCGGACCGCGGTTCCCGACCGTCGGGTGGCGGCCGTGCGCGGAGGGTCATGGCTCCGTCACGGCAGTCGAGGCTTTCACTCATGGTGCACACGTGGTGACCAAGC
>NZ_JBLTJC010000505.1:0-6344 GCF_048158785.1 Streptomyces colwelliae
GGGGGGTGTGGGGTGGGGGCAGGGTCCATGGGAGCTCCTTCTTGTTCGCTCGTGCCGGTACGGGGCGTTCGCGGCGCACACCTCCATGGCTCGGCCGGGCCAACTGGCATGGCTGCACTGTGGTGTTACTGGTGCACGTGTCGTTGCAGTGCCGAAGGTAGCGACAACCTTGTCCCTGGGCAAGGTTGTCGCTTATTTTCACCCTCGCGAGTGGACCCGGCTTCCGTGGCGCGGCAGACTCGGAGGCTGAAAGGATCGGAACCATGCCACTGAGAGACAACCCCACGGCCCGTCAGGTCCGACTGGGCGCGGAACTACGGAAGTTGAGGGAGTCCGCAGGCAAGACCGCACGGGAGGCCGCAGGGCTGCTCTCCAACGACCAGGCCAAGATCAGCCACATCGAGGCCGGCCGCATCGGCGTCAGTGTGGAGCGGATTCGGCGGCTTGCGGTGTTCTACGCGTGCGACGATCCGGACCTGATCGAGGCGCTGTGCGTCATCGCCCGTGAATCGCGGGGACAGGGCTGGTGGGACGCATACCGAGGGGTGCTCGCTCCCGGGTTTCTGAACATCGCCGAACTGGAGCACCACGCAACGTACTTGCGCAGTGTCGAGGTGATGAGCGTGCCCGGCATCCTCCAGACCGAGGACTACATCCGGGCGATCCACCGAAATGCCGCCCCGACTCTTCCCGAGGAGGAAGTCGACGTTCGGGTGGAGTTCCGGATGAAGCGCCGGGCCATCTTCGAGAGGGAGACGCCGTCGCCGTTTCGGGTCATCGTCCATGAAGCGGCTCTGCGTATGCGCTTTGGCGGCCGCGAAGTTGCCAGAGGGCAGCTTGAGTTCCTGCTGGAAGCCTCGCAGTGGCCGATGGTGTCACTCCGGGTTCTACCGTTCACCTGCGAGGACTTCGTCGAGGCCACGTACCCGCTGCTGTACGCGGCCGGCGTCGTGCCACAACTCGACACGGTTCAGATGGACAGTCCAGTGGGCGGCAACCTCATCACTGCCGCGGCTCAACTGAAGAGGTTCGCGAGGATGATTGACATCGCGGAGCGGTCGTCGCTGAGCGAGTCGGATTCCCGGCAACTCATCCGCCAGATTGAGAGAGAACTGTGAGAGGTCCGAGGGTGCCTGTGGAGTGGCAGAAGTCGTCCTTCTCGGGAATCGACGCGGAGAACTGCCTCGAACTCGCCCACCACAAAGGCCGAATACTCCTCCGCGAGAGCGACACCCCAGACATGGTCGTGACCGCCGCTCCCGCCCGCCTCCACACCCTGCTCCTCGCGATCAAGACCGGCCAGAAGCCAACGCGTACCCCGTAGTCACGCGGTTGCCCGTTCCGTCACCGAATGGTGACAGGCGATCGGCACGGACCCTTACCAGGCCGTGCCGCCGCTTCCGCGCGACCTTGCGTAGGGGTGTTCGCAGACCTCGGCTAGTCGCCCACGATATGCAGGTAATTTGATTGATCTATGGCCGTCCGTGCGGCCTCTATCACTTGTTCGACGACAGGTCCGCGCTCACCCTCAAGGTTCTCCAGTTCTTCGACGAGCCGCATGAGCTGCAGTCTGTTGAAGGTGGTGTTTCCGTGCACCATTACACCCCGCCGAACGCTTTCCCAGGGGCCGGAAGTGGAGACTCTGCGGAATTCATCTTCCACGTCGGGAATGTATCCGAGCCGATTCCCTTGGCGATCCTGAATGTATATGCCGAGCCCCATGGCATCGCCTTTCCATATGCCATCATTCCGGGTACATGGTTATTACGTCGCCGCTGATCTTGCTCACGGAAACGAGAATATTTTGCGTGAGATACCCACCGTTCAGCGCGGACGTGGAGCCCACGTATGCAGTGTAGACGAAGCGCTTTTGGTAGTATCCGTCCTCGTTCAGCAGCCAGGAGCTTGTGTTGTCGTTGAGGCCGTACAGGAAGATCTTCTGCAACTTGGACGGGGTGGTCCCCACCAAGAAAGTGCTCTTGTCCTCGGCTGCCTTGGTGTCGTCATCCGTGTAGTGAATGGCGTAGATGTCTGAGATCGACTTGTCGGTCAGATGCGGAACGGCCTGCATGTCGGACGGCAAATTGACGCAACCGCTGGTCACTGTGGCGGTGCAGCGTACGGGCTGGGTGTTGTTGAACAGGTATGCCGTGCCTGCTGTTACCGTCTTTTGGCAGACGGCGGTCTGACCGCTGATCTCGCAGCCGGAAGTCGCGGAGGTCCAGGTGGTTCCTGGTGGGGCTACGTATACGGATTCCTTTGTCAGTAGCCAGACCCCGGAGCAGTCGCTTGCCTCTTGCACGCAGGAGTAGCCGGTGTTGACCGGTGCGAGCGACGAGCATTCGACGCAGTCGCCGGCGGCGATGTAGTGAGAAACTCCGTCCGGATCGGTCACCCACTGGTCGTACTGAATCTCCAGCATTGCCGGTGTGCATGCGACGGTGGCGCCGCCCACCCAGTTCACCGCGGTGAGATACCCAGGAGTTTCAGCGGTATAGGCCACGCTGACGGAGACGCTTGCCGACTCCGTGCACTCTCCTGGTATCTCTGCGGTTGCGCTTCGACTCGCGGAGCCTGACTTCGTCGAGACGAGGGTGCCTGGAGAACTGTCGAGGGAGCCTGCTGGAATACTCCAGGCCGCGATACCCTGAGCGGCGTTCGCCGGAACTGTCAGGAATAGGCATGCAGCCGCTACGGATAAAATCAGCGCGCCCCATTTTGCAATTGATCTATGTATGTGGTTTCACCTTGAAGGTTCGATGGTGTACTCGTGAACCATATAAAGGGCATCGGCTATCGGGAGCATCGGATGCAGGGTTGTCCGAAAGGGAGTGATCGAAAGGCGTGAAGATGCCCTGTGGGGGTGCAGTGGTAAGGCGTGCGGGCTCAGCATGACCGCTGACGTTCACGGAATTTCCGGAAATTTCCCACGACGGGTCGCCATCCATTGCCGAACTAGCACGGGGGCGCGCTGAGGTCTGTCCGGCGGGACCATGGCCCGTGACTCGTCCGATTTCGAGGATGACCTTGCCAGTGATGTCGCCGCCGACGAAGGCGGGTTGAGCCTCCGCGGCCTTCTCCAAAGGGAAGACCGCGCCCACGCGCGCCGCGACCCGGCCCGGCCCGCCTCCGCCAGTGCCGTGACCGCCGTGAGGTCGGCCCGGTCCATGCGGGCGAAGACGTCCGTGGAGCCGGGGACACCCGGTTCGGCGATGGAGGCCAGTCGGCCGCCGGGGCGTACCGCTCCCGCCGATGCGGCGAGCGCGCCGCCGCCGATCGTGTCTAACACAGCGTCCACCCCCGTCGGGACCAGGTCGAGCACCCGCTCGGTCAGGCCCTCGCCGTACGCCACCGCCTCGGCACCCAGCGCACGCCGCACATACGCGTGATCGTCGACCGAGCCCGCCCTGATGACGCGGGCGCCCCGGGCCATGGCGATCTGCACGGCGACGGATCCGACACCGCCCGCGGCCCCGAGCACGAGGACGCTCTCGCCCTGCCGTACCCCGAGCGCGTGCACCACGCCCCGGTACGCGGTGAGCGCGGCCAGCGGCAGGCCCGCGGCTTCCGCGAAGGACATCGTGCTCGGTCCTCCACTCGCCGTCGACGCGGCGCGGCACTCGACGCGCACGACAGCGACGCGGCCGGGGCCTGAGACCACCCGCCGCTCAGGGGGCGGGACTTGAGACCGAGCGTCGCTCAGTGGGCGTGCAGCGACCCCCACGCGAAGTTCTGTCCGAACCCGGTGCCCGAACCGCCCGTGTACACCTGGTCCGTGGCGTAGTACGTCGCCTTCACGTCCGCGTTCGAGTTGATGGCCGTCTTGGTCATCCCGGAGCCCCAGGTGCTCCAGATCACCCACGGGCTGCGGGTCAGCGCGTTCGAACCCGCCGCCGTGATCGGCATGTTGTACGTCTCCGCGAGCATCCGCGGCTTCGCGTAGTCGACGAGCCCCGTGTAGTACACGTGCGTGAGGTCCGAGGCGGACGGGCTGTAGTCGTCGACGCCGACGACGTCGACGAGGTCGGCCCCGGGGTAGTAGTCCCACGGCACGTCGGTGCCCTGCGGGTCCCAGGCGCCGGGCGACCAGACGAAGATCAGGTTGTGCAGGCCCTTCGTCTTCACCAGGTAGTCGTACGTGATCCGCCACAGCTTCTTGTAGGAGGCCGGCGTCTTCCCGCCCCACCAGAACCAGTCGCCGTTCATCTCGTGGTACGGCCGCAGGAGCACGGGGACGTCCCACGCGGCGAAGTACGAGAGCGTGGCCGCCAGGAAGCTCAGGTCCGTGAGGAGCGCCCGGTACTCGTCGGTGTCCGACTCCCAGTCGAGGATGCGGTCGAACCACGCCTGGTCGGTGGTGAGCGTCGCCAGGGGGTAGGAGGCGTCGCCGCCCGGGTGCTGGCCCGTGACCTGGGTGAGGACCCGGCTCCAGGACTTCACCGCGGAACCGGGGTACGGCTGGTGGAAGCTCATGCCCACGATGCCGGAGGCCGCGCCGCCGTTGGCGAGGGTCGCCGTCGTACCGTCGAGCCGGACCATCGTGCCGTCCGGGTTGTAGGAGCCGTCCGCCGCGCGCGGCAGGCCCTTCCACACCCCGAGGGCGAGGTCGACGGCGTCGTCGTCGTACTGCCAGGACCGCAGCCCCGTCGGCAGGCCCAGCGGCCGGTCGTAGGAGCGGTCCCCGTACGTTCCCCAGCCGGTCGCGCCGTATCCGGGCCCGAGGTCGATCTCGACGAAGCCGGACAGCTTGCCCGTGATGTCCGCGGCCTTCTTGTAGTAGTAGCCGGAGAACGTCGTGCCGCCCGTGTCCCCGTAGCTCGCGTTGTACAGCTCCTGCTGGGTCTCGACGTGCTGCCCGATGATCGTCATCGGGTGCGTCCCGGAGCGCGCCGCGTTCTCCAGCGACACCAGGTGGCCGTAGACCTTCTGCGCGTTCGCCGACGCCGACGGGTCCCGGCCCGTCAGCGTCGGCGCTATGAGCGGCGTGGCCGCCCGTGCCACTCCCGGTACGGCGGACGCGGCGACGGTGGCGCCGAGGGCGGTGACGAACGTACGTCTTCGCAAGGCTCAACCTCCAGGCAGGGAACGGATCTTCGCCAGGTTATGGTCCCGCCTGCCGGAACTCGCCTACCGAAAAGGGATGTTCAGCCAAGGGCTCCCCGCCTCCGTCATCAGGATCCGGTGCGCCGAGACCATGTCCTGGTACCAGTCGCCGAACTCCTCCTCGTCGAAGTGCAGGCAGCGGCCGAGGATGTAGCCGACGGAGAAGTCCGGCCAGGAGCGGTAGGCGAGGGCGGCGGCTCGGCCGGCGCGGATGATGGCGGCCTCCGTCTCCGGCAGGGTGGCGAAGCGGGCGCCCAGGCCCCAGCGGGCCATCTTCGAGGCGCGGCCCAGATCCCAGGCCTCGACCGACGTGACGTAGCGGTTCTCGGCGAGGATGCCGTCGGCCCGCATGCGGGCCTCGTAGCGGGTGATGCGGCCGATCAGGCGTTGTACGCCCTCGATGCGGGCCTCGGTCTCCGACGCGGGGCGCGGGTCGGTCTTTGTGACGCCGTCTTCCGTGATCACCGTGGTGCCCTCGGAGTTGGCGCGGATGACGGTGGCCACGGCCTGGCGCCAGTAGCCGGTGTCGACATGGCCGCCGAAGTCGCGGGCGATCGTACGGCGCAGGCTCAGCGCGAACTCCCATACGGAGCTGGACGCTTCGCAGGCGAGCAGGTTGCGCAGGTGGTACTGCCACTCGGCGCGGGTGGTGATGCCCCACCACTCGCGCAGCCGCCGACGCTCACCGTCGTAGCCCTGGCCGTGCCAGGCCGGCGCGTTCCACAGGGAGCCGTTGCTGACGCAGAGGAGGGCTCCGCAGGCCAGGCCGTGGGCCACGGGGCCGTGGAGCGCGCCGCCGACGTGGAGTGCGCGCAGGCGCATGGAGGTGGGCACGGGGCCTATGCGTTCCGCCGCGCGTGACCAGTCCGTCGTGCCCGGGGGGCCGTAGGGGAGGGCGAGTTCGCAGGGCGAGCCGGGGTTGACGACGATGGCGGGTGGGCACCGCGGGTTCCAGGCGTCCGCCGCCCAGCGCAGTGAGGCGCTCGAATACACCAGGTCGTCGGGGCGCGGTGCGGGCAGCATGCCGTCCGTGAAGAGTTCCCAGCGTTCCGCGCCGGTGCGGGGGTCGCGGGTGAACGTGCGGTGGACACGGTCCGGTTGGGCGTCGTAGGCCTCGCGCGACATCACGTAGTAGAGGCGGACCCGGGCCAGTACGTCGTGGTACGCGGGCCGGTCACCGCGCGCCCGCGCCTCGGACAGTGCGCGTTCCGTGTCGGTCGGCGGGGTCCAGGCGGGAGGTG
>NZ_JBLTJC010000506.1:0-6319 GCF_048158785.1 Streptomyces colwelliae
GCATCCGGGTAGCCGTAACCACCGGGCGGCTGGGCGCCGTAGGGCTGCGGGGCGGCCGGCTTGGGGGCCGGGACGAGGGCGGCCTGGAGGGCCGGGACGAGAGGGGTGGCGATGGCGCCGCCGGTCATGACGAGGGCGGCGATGAAGCCGAGGATGAGGCCGGCGCCGGCGCTCACGTTGTCGCCGACGTCCACCAGCGTCCAGAACAGGGCCCACGCGGTGAGGACCGTGAACGCCACGCCGACTGTCCCGAGGTCCAGGCCCGCGACCTTGCGCGGCTGCGGCAGACAACGGTTGACGACGATGAGAGCGGCACCGATGACGCCGCCCATGTAGGTGCCGAGGCCGTTACCGAGGCTCGTCCACGCGGTCACGTCCAGGTCGAACCCCTTGGCCGTGTAGAACTTGAGGAAGGACGCGATGAAGAGCAATACCGCTGCTCCGATCACCACGCCGTCGCCTCGTGTGAGGGAGCGGATATTCACTTCAGGTCCTTCGTAGGTCGTCTCGTCGTCGGTTGACCCTATCGTCCACCCTGCCAGGGTGTCCGCCCGGATCAGCCCGCTGATCGCTACCCGCGCAGGAAACTCACGATTCCCTCAGAGATCCCCTGCGCCGCCTTCTGTCGCCAGGCGCTGTTCGTCAGCAGTGCGGCATCCTTGCTATCGCGCATATTGCCGCACTCGATGAACACCTTGGGAACCGTTGACAGATTGAGACCGCCCAGGTCCTTACGCGTGACGAGACCGGTGCCGTCGCCGATGTAATTCGAGAACTGTTCACCTGTCGCGCGACGGTAGTCGCCCGCGATGCCCCGGCCGAGAGCGGCGGAGGGGGCGACGATGGCGCGGGTGTCGGCGCCGCCCGCGTGGACCGAGCCCGGCAGGATCACGTGGAAGCCGCGGTCGCCGACCGGTGCGCCGTCCGCGTGGATGGAGATCGCGGCGTCCGCGTGCGCGTCGTTGCCGATCCTGGCCCGCTGGTCGACGCACGGACCCCAGGACGGCGAGTCGCCGTCGTGCGTCAACTTCACCGTGACGCCCTGCTTTTCGAGAAGTGCCTTCAGCCGGTGGGACACGTCCATCGTGAACTGGGCTTCCGCGTAACCCGCGTTGGTCGACGTCCCGGTCGTGTCGCACTCCTTCCAGTTCGTACCGATGTCCACCTTGCGGTTGATCTCGGCGCTGTGCTGGAAGTTGGTGACGTTGTGCCCTGGGTCGATGACGACGACCTTGCCCTTGAGGGGACTTGGGCCCGGCGGCTTGTCGTCGTTGGACGCCGTACCCGTCGGGGAGGCGGGCGCGCCGGACGAGGCGGCGGAGGAGGCGGACGCGTTGCCCGAGCTGTCACCCGGGCCGCCGACGGCCTCGTACACGAACCACCCGATCAGAGCCCCCGGGACCAGCGCGGCCAGCGCCACGGTCAGGGGCCCTCGACGGGGACGGCGGGGCTGCGGGGGATCGAAGTCCGGACCTACGTACGACACGGGAGCCACCCTAGCCGCCCCACAGAGTGGGTTTGCCGAAGCGGCAACAAGAGTCGTGGGGTGGCGGCGCCGGGGCGGAGGATCAAGGGACCAGCCCCCGTCACGGAGGACACACGACCATGGTCAAGGAAGCCGTCCACCGGCTCGTCCCCGCCCCCGCCGGCCGCATCCACCTCGTGGAACAGGGCACCGGCCCCCTCGTCCTGCTGGTCCACGGCTTCCCGGAGTCCTGGTACTCGTGGCGCCACCAGCTCCCGGTACTGGCCGCGGCGGGCCACCGCGCGGTCGCCGTCGACGTACGCGGCTACGGCCGCTCGTCGCGTCCCGCGGACCCGTCGGCGTACCGGATGCTCGACCTCGTCGAGGACGCCGTCGCCGCGGTGCACGCGCTCGGCGAGCGCTCCGCGGTGATCGTCGGCCACGACTGGGGCGCGGGCATCGCGGCCCACTCCGCCCTCCTGCGGCCGGACGTCTTCCGAGCCGTAGCACTGCTGAGCGTCCCTTACGCGCCCCGCGGCGGCCCACGCCCCAGCGAGATCTTCGCGGGAATGGGCGGGGACGAGGAGTTCTACGTCTCCTACTTCCAGCAACCGGGCCGCGCCGAGTCCGAGATCGAACCGGACGTACGCGGCTGGCTCTCCGGTTTCTACGCCGCGTTCTCCGCCGACACGATGCCCGCGCCCGGCACTCCCGACCCGCACTTCGTGAGCCGGGACGGCGGGACGCTGCGGGAGCGCTTCCCGACGGAGGCAGGGACACCCGCGTGGCTGGGTGAGGCCGAACTCGACGTCTACGCGGGCGAGTTCGAGCGGACGGGTCTGACCACTGCCCTGAACCGCTACCGGAACATGGACCAGGACTGGGAGGACCTGGTGGCCTACGACGGCGCACCGATCACCCAGCCGTCCCTGTTCCTCGGCGGTTCCCTGGACGCCTCCACCACCTGGCTGTCCGACGCGATCGCCGCGTACCCGGCGACCCTGCCCGGCCTGCGTGGCTCGCACATCCTGGAGGGCTGCGGACACTGGATCCAGCAGGAGCGCCCGGCAGAGGTCAACCAGCACCTCACCAACTGGCTGGCGGAGCTGCCCAGTTGACCTCAGATACCGGTACCGGTGCGCCGTAGGACACGCAGGGAGCCGGAAACCGAGACCTCCGTGAACGCGCCGGACTCCAGTGCCCGGAGATACACGCGGTACGGCGCCTGCCCGGTGAACTCGTCCTCCGGGTCCGGGAACACGTCATGGATGACGAGCAGCCCGCCCTCGGCGACATGGGGCGCCCACCCCTCGTAGTCACCGTTCGCGTGCTCGTCGGTGTGACCGCCGTCGATGAAGACGAGGCCGAGCGGGCTGCCCCAGATCCGCGACACCTGCGGCGAGCGCCCGACGAGCGCCACCACGTGCTCCTCCAGCCCCGCCCGGTGCAGGGTCCTGCGAAACGTCGGCAACGTGTCCATCAGCCCGATCTCCGGGTCGACGGTCTCCGGATCGTGATACTCCCACCCCGGCTGCTGCTCCTCACTGCCCCGATGATGGTCCAGGGTGAGCGCGGTGACGCCGGCCTCGCGGGCAGCATCGGCGAGGAGGATCGTGGAGCGCCCGCAGTAGGTCCCGACTTCGAGCAGGGGGAGGCCCAGCCGCCCGGCTTCTACGGCGGCGGCGTAGAGCGCCAGTCCCTCACCGGCCGGCATGAACCCCTTGGCGCCCTCGAACGCGGCGAGGATCTCGGGCTTGGGTGTCGGGGACATGGGGTTCCTCTCGATAAGGGGTGCGGTGTGGCTTTGGCTTTTAGGGGCGCGGGGAACTGCGCGACCAGCCCCCACGCGCCCGCAGACGCAAAACTACCGACTACGCGCTGACAGTCTCACCGGGCAACGACAGATCCAGGTCAACCGCGACGGAGTCCCCCGCGTGCGTCGCAGACGAGGCCAACGGACCGTGCCCCGAAGCCCGCGCCGCCAACACATACGCCCCCTGAGACGGCACAGAGATCACATAACTCCCGTCCTCCTCGGAGAGCGTCGCCCCGGCCTGCCGACCACGACGGTCGATCAGTGTGACCTTGGCCCGAGCGACCGGAACACCGTCGGCGCTGAGTACCCGCCCCCGGAACCCCCGCAGAACCTCCTCGGCCCGCTCAAGGTTCGCCTCCTCCTCGCTGCTGAAGTTCAACTGCGGCGCCCGGTTCGGCTTGGGAAGGAACAGCGCCATCAACAGACCCACGGCAACCGAACCCGTGGCGATCAGGAACGACACGTGGAAGCCGTGCATGGTCGGGACGGCGACCCCGTTCACATGGTTCGCCGTGTTCGCCAGCACCATCCCGATCACCGCGCTGGACACGGACGTACCGATGGACCGCATCAGCGTGTTGAGCCCGTTCGCCGCACCGGTCTCGGACGCCGGCACCGCCCCCACGATCAACGCGGGCAACGACGAGTACGCGAGCCCGATCCCCGCACCCAGCACGACCGCGATGACCAGCGACTGCCACGCCGCGCTCATCAGGCCGAGCCCCGCGCCGTAGCCGATGCCGATGATCAGCATGCCGAGGATCAGGGTGACCTTGGGGCCGTACTTCGCGGAGAGACGGGCGTAGACGGGGGCGGTGAACATCATCGTCAGGCCGAGCGGCGCGACCAGCAGACCGGCGGTGACCATCGACTGGCCGAGGCCGTAACCGGTGGCCTTCGGCAGCTGGAGGAGCTGAGGCAGGACGAGGGAGACGACGTAGAAGGAGACGCCGACCATGATCGAGGCGAGGTTGGTGAAGAGCACCGCCGGGCGGGCCGTGGTGCGCAGGTCGACCAGCGGGGCCTTCAGGCGCAGTTCCATCACGCCCCAGAGGAGGAGTACGACGGCGGCCGCGGCGAACAGGCCGAGCGTGGTGCCGGAGGTCCAGCCCCAGTCGCTGCCCTTGGTGATGGGCAGGAGGAAGAGGACGAGACCGGCGGAGAGGCCGATCGCGCCGAGCACGTCGAAGGTGCCCTCGGCGCGCATCGGGGACTCCGGTACGACGAGCAGGGTGAGGCCGATCGCTAGGACACCGAGGCCGGCGGCGCCGTAGAAGAGGGCGTGCCAGTCGGCGTGCTGGGCGACCAGGGCCGCGGCGGGCAGCGCGAGGCCGCCGCCGACGCCGATCGAGGAACTCATCAGGGCCATCGCCGAGCCGAGCTTCTCGCGGGGCAGCATGTCGCGCATCAGGCCGATGCCCAGCGGTATCGCGCCCATCGCGAAGCCCTGGAGCGTACGGCCCGCGATCATCGTGAGCAGGTCGCTGGTGAGGGCGCTGACCAGCGCTCCCACGACCATGATGGACAGGCTGGTGATCAGCATCCGGCGCTTGCCGTAGAGGTCGCCGAGGCGGCCCATGATCGGCGTGGCGACGGCTCCGGACAGGAGAGTCGAGGTCAGGACCCAGGTGGCGTTGCTGGGCTCGGTGCTCAGCAGCTGCGGCAGGTCCTTGATGACCGGGACGAGCAGGGTCTGCATCACCGCGACAACGATGCCCGCGAAGGCGAGCACCGGCACGACGGCGCCGGACGGCCTCCGTGCGGGCTGGTCGGTCGACGTGTGCGTCATGGAGTAGGGCCTCCAGGCCGTAGGTGTGGCGGGATCCGTGCGGGGCGGACTGAATCCGTGCGGGCGAACCGATCCGTGCGAGATAAGTGCACGGTAAACCTCGTATGCACGGGCAACTATTCCGATGCTTCGGCGTACTAACGAATCCTTGACCGTCCCATGAATATCTGACCTGCCGTCAGGTCTGGTCATTCACTGGAACGTGTTCTAATCTCGCCCGCCATGAAGGCCTATGTCGCAGGCGTCGGGATGACGAGGTTCGAGAAGCCCGAGACCCGGGAGTGGCAGTACTGGGACATGGTCCGCGAGGCGGGGAACGCCGCCCTCGCGGACGCCGGGATCTCCTACGCCGACGTAGAACAGGTTCCCGTCGGCTACTGCTTCCAGCCCTCGACCGCCGGCCAGCGCGCCGCCTATGAACTAGGTCTCACCGGCATCCCCGTCTACAACGTCAACAACAACTGCGCCACCGGCTCGACCGCGCTGATGCTGGCCCGGCAGCTGGTCGAGGGCGGGGCGGCCGACTGCGTGCTGGCACTGGGCTTCGAGAAGATGAAGCGGGGTGCGCTCGGCGGAGGCGCGGACGGCGGTGCCCGCGGCGGAGCCGCTGATGACTGGAGCGCCACGTCCCCCGTCGCCCGGCACTACGGCATCATGGCCGCCCGCCACGGCTTCGAGATGACCCCGCCCACCGCCCAGATCTTCGGCGACGCGGCCCGCGAACACATGGAGAAGTGCGGCACGACCGAGGCCCAGCTCGCCGCCGTCGCCGCCAAGAACCACCGGCACTCCGCGCACAATCCGTACGCCCAGTTCCAGGACGTGTACGACGTCGACGACATCCTCGCGGCGCGGGTCGTCCACCACCCGCTCACGAAACTCCAGTGCTCACCGACCTCGGACGGGGCCGCGGCGGCGGTCGTGGTCTCCGAACGTTTCGCGGAGGAACGGGAGTTGGGTACGGGTACGGGTACGGGTATGGGGACGGGTGCGGGCTCTGGCTCGCTCGTCGAGATCGTCGCCCAGGCGATGACCACCGACACCGAGGACTCCTTCGCGTCGGGCTCGTGCATCGATGTCGTAGGGCAGCCCATGTCGCGGGCCGCCGCCCGCCAGGTCTACGAACGGTCCGGGCTCGGCATCGAGGACGTGGACGTCGTAGAACTCCACGACTGCTTCTCGATCAACGAGCTGCTGACGTACGAGGCGCTCGGCATGTGTGAGCCGGGGGAGGCCGGGAAGCTCGTCG
>NZ_JBLTJC010000507.1:0-6293 GCF_048158785.1 Streptomyces colwelliae
GGTGTCGGGTGTGGACCTCGACGCGTACGCCGCCGCGCTGACCGCCTACCGGCTCCTGGCGAGTTCGGCGCACGTCCTCGGTGTGAGCCTGGACCGCGTCCCGGCGTGGCCCGTCAACGTGGCCGCCGCCGACTCCCTGCTGGACCGCACCGAGCCCCTGCTGGCCGCCGGCGCCTACCACGCATGCGTGGCCAACCCGCCGTACATCACCCCGAAGGACCCAACCGTCCGCGACCAGGTCCGCGCCGCGTACCCGCAGGTGGCAGCCGGCAAGTACTCGCTGGCCCTGCCCTTCACCGCGCTGATGCTCGAGCACCTGGCCGTCCCGGGCGGCTTCGTGGCGCAGCTGACCGCGAACTCATTCATGAAGCGAGAGTTCGGCAGGCGGTACGTCACCGAGTTCCTGCCCCGCTTCGACGCGCGCTGGATCATCGACACATCCGGGGCCTACATCCCGGGCCACGGAACCCCCACCTGCATCCTCGTCCACCGGGCCCGGCCGCCGGTCGGCGACACGGTCACGGTGATCCGGGGCAACCGTGGAGAGCCCCACGTTCCGGAGGACCCCGCACGGGGGTTGGTCTGGAGCGCGATCGAGGACGCGGTCGACAGCCGGCTGGCCTGGGACCGATTCCAAGCGGGGGCGGAGCTCGCACGGCGTGGTGGGGACACTCCTTAGATTGTTGCGTATTCGAATTTCAATGTGTATTGTTTCTCTCGGATCGGGCCAACGCCCCACCACACCAACCCACTTGACGAGCGCAGCTCTAGGCTTCGCGCCGTCCCAGTGCATCCGGGGACTGATACAGATGAAGCGGAACAAGCCGCTCATAAAGCGCCGCAAGGCGGGAACACAGCACGAGCGGCGGAGGCCGTACCAGTGGCAGGAGAGCGCCACCACCTATTGGGCGCTGGCCGTGCCCCAGGCGTTCGCCGGGACCGGCCAGACCGTTCTCGACATGACCGGAGCGGTGCCCGCGGGCGCAGACGAGTCGTCCCCCGACAGCCCGCGCTACGGCTCCTCATTGCGCTGGCGGCTCGACCGCGACGGCCAGACCCAGTTTGTCTATGGCAAGGAGGTCTGGCGCCGCTACCAGGGCGAGAGTCAGGCGGCCTACGGCAAGCGCATCGCCGAATCGTTCCGTCGGTCCCTCCCCACCTCTCCGGACGTGTACCACGTGTTCGTCGCGGAGCGGCCGGGATGCGCACGCGGAACGCGATGCCCGCTCACGCAGCACTGGTACACGGCCATCGAGGCCGACCTGTCGACGCATCGGCCGGATCGGTGCCCGATGGGCGTTCTCAATGACGGCCCGCCCTGGCGCCTGATCGGACAGACCGTTCCTGACGGCCGCCACATCTACTGAGGCCCCTCCGCACAGCACTCCGGGCCGTCCGGGCAGCTCGCCCGCTCCGGTCGGCCCGGCCCCGGCCCGAATCCCGCCCCGGTCCAGCGTGACCGAGCCCGCCGTTGAGGACCCCTCCGGCGGCCCACAACCAGAGGCGACGTACTGCGCCTCGCATCACCCCCAGGAGCCTCCATGGGTACCACTCGCACGCGCCTGCCCGGCATCACCTTCCGGGACGCGGCGCCCACCGACGCCGACGCCGTCATGCGCCTCCTCGCCGACGTGAATCCCGACGATCCCAACGCGTTCGAGGAGGTCCGGCCGAACCTGTCCCTGCCGCAGGAAGGACCCCTTTCCCACTTCCGGGCCCTGATGGTCGTGGCCGAAAGCGATGAAGGCGAGACGCTCGGCGTCCTCCTGGGAGGCGCTCCGCTGTGGCTCTTCGACCATCCCGGCATCGACGTGCCGCTGGCGCACCTTCTGGCGGAACGAATCGCGATCATCACCGCCGTTGCCGTGGACCCCGATCAGCGCGGGCGAGGCATCGGGGCCGAACTCATCCGGCATTCCGTACGTCGCTTCACACGCGCCGGTTACGGGCTGCTGACCCTTAACTGCTTCCCGGAGCTGGAAAGCTACTACCAGGGTCTCGGCTTCTCGATCATGAACGACCTGAACGTGGCCCTCGGCCCCCTGAACGCGGTCGGGCACCGTTGGGGCGACACCCAGGTGGCCGCCCGGCCCCTGGACCGATACACGACCCTCGTCGACGTCCCGGGCCTTCCCTCCCCGGTCGTCTCGGGCGTCCTTCCCAACACCCGCATGGCCCGTGGGGCGTACTTCGACGGGGAACAGTTTTGCGCCTGACCCGATCACGGCCCGGGATGTCCGCACTCCCGGGCCGCAGAATTCACGCACGGGGTGCAGGTGTCGGCCGGCATCCAGAACCAAGGAGGAACTGATGCCGGTTGTCGACGGAAAGAACCCGAGCCCATGGGGCCGATGGGCGCTCCGGTGGGGCGCGCCGTGTGCAGCCGTCGCCCTGGTCAGCGTGTGGGTACTGGAGCCCGGCAGCGTCGTGGGCGCGATCATCACAGCCGGAGTGGCGCTGGGGGCGCTGTTGGTCTTCGTCGGCACGATGCCCCGTCGGCAGCCGCCTGGAGAGCTGCCAGCACGCAGGGATGCCGGCGGGAACGAGTAGAGCGGCTCCGCGCCGCCACAGGTTGCGCTGAGCGCTCGAACTAAGCGGCGGGCGGGGACGGCAGACCGACCGGCCCCGCCTTCATCAACCCCACGATGTTGCGTATTCGGTTTTCATTATGTAGATTGTTCATATCGCCGGCGGTCTTCAAGTCCACGCCGCTTCCACCCCGTTGCCGTTCAGGAGCCCTGCCATGCCCGTTGCCGTCGCCCATGAGGTCGCCGCCGCCCTTCTCGCCTACCGCCAGAGCAGCAACGACATCTGGCTGACCCTTGTGGACGTCACCACCGACCTGATGCACCTGGCCAGCCACATGCGGGCCGACTTCGAGCGCTGCCTCGACGGCGACGCCAGGGCGCGCCTCGACGAACGGCCACTGGCCGCCATGCCGAACCTCGCCCCGTCCGTCGGGCCGATCACCAACACCGACGACTCGGCCGCCGAAGACCACCTCTTCGACAACTACGTGCACGCGAGCGACGCCGCTGCTGCCCTCCGCGTGCACATGGCAGACGACGCCTACCCCACCTTCTCGAAGGCGCTGTACGTGCTGCTCAACGATCTGCGCGCCTACACCCATGACCTCGGCTTCGACTTCGACGAGGTCATGCGAGCGGCATCACAGGCCCACCGAGTCGACCAGCGCAAGGCCAAGTAGCACCACAAGCCCCCGGCGGCACCGATGCCCTCGGTGCCGCCGCCCCGACAGACATCCCGCCCGGAAGGACCTCCATCATGACCACGCCCCTGATCCCCGCCCCGGCTCGGTCCGGCCGCGGCTCGATACGCATGCACCTCGACCGCGGCGAGCACCCCGCGACCCGGGTTCCGCTTCTGGGCAGCGATCTCGACAACCCCTCCGCCGTCTGCGGAGGGTGCGCCAACAAAGTGTTCAAGCAGCTCGACGACGGCCGGGAGCGCCTCAAGTGCGGTCTTCTGCCCCGCGGAAGCCGCGGGCTGCGCGGCCCCGATCTGCGGGACTCCATGCCCGCGTGCGTGAAGTACGCCGCCGCGCCGAGCGCTCTGCGGAACGCCTGAAAGCCGAGCAGCCCGACCCGACCGGCAACGCCTCTCCGCGTTGCCGCCGCCCACGGCGGCGCGGTGGGGCACAGCCCAACATCACCTCAGCCCGCTCTCAACGACCCGGGGAACTCACGCCGATGACTGTGTACTTCACGTTCATACCGTCGCGCCGGAAGAAGCCGGCCGATCTGACCGCGATGGAGTTCGCCCCGAACCAGGAAGTTCCCGAGCGGGCACTTAAGCGCCGCGTGGCCCACCACCACGGCCCGACCTATTACGACGGCGTCAAATACGGCACGTCCCTCGCCGACAGTCCGGTCGAAGACTTCCCCGACGCAGACCCCAGTGCGTATCTGCTCGTGTGGAGGCGCTCCGCCACCCAGGTCGCACCGAAACGGGGCGAAGCACCCGACGAGGTGTGGACCCTCACCCCGCGCGGCCGGGTGGTCAAGAACTCCGCCGACGCGACTCGGTGACGGTAGCGAGGCTCTAAGTCCGGCATCCGGACCCGCGCAAGTCGCATGCCTCGCCCCTGAGTTGCGTAGGTCCACGCCTCCGTGTGTGCATACGCCGCCCGGCACACGAGCAAGCACCGGACCGCCCTCGGTTCCCACAGGAATGAGCCTCGCGCCCCAAGTCGGGGCGCGTGCAGGCCACCGAGAGGGCTGGGCTCCCTCAGACTCCGCACCCCCAACACCATCCGCACTCACCCTTCGGAGGCGTGATCATGCTGCCCGGCCTCGCCCAGCACATCGACTTCCAGCCCGCCCACAACAACTACACCCGCGGGTTCCTCGTGGTGAACAAGGCCAGCCCCACCGTGCACGGGTACGTGTGGGAACACACCCTCTCGGACGGCACGACCACGTGGGTCGCCCAGCCCGATACGGCCAACGACGCCTCGCGCATCCCCGGATTCCAGTCCCGAGAGTGGGCCGGCGAGTTCCTGTACGAACGCGAGTGGCCCAAGTTCATCCATCGCGAGGACGCCGCGGCCCATGCCCTCCCGGAGCCGGGATGCACCGACCACGCGCCGTGCGGGACGTGCTCCCTGTGCGAGCCGGACCTGTCCCGCCGCGGAGTCCTCTGAATGTGCCGGGGGTGGCCGCTCGTACGGCACCACCCGTCACCACAACGTGCAGGCCCGGGGGGCCGCGGACGGTGCGTTCCCGCCGCGGCCCTGGCCCTGCCCTCCTGTCCCCGACCAGCAGACCCACCTACGTCCTGGAACCCTCATGTCCACTGACACCACCGCCGCCCTCGTGATCGAGGCCGTTGACCAGGCACACGCCCACAGGGCCCAGAACTGCACCGATCCAAGCTGTGCCCGGCATGCCGGCACGACCGACTGCCCCCCGATCACCATCAGCCGAAGCCCCGGTTCCGTCCTCGGCGAGGCGGTCGCCGACGCCTGGTACGCCGCCGGCGGCAGCCGGCTGGACATCCCCGCAGGGGTCGTCGCCGCCCTCGCACTGTGGCCCCAGAAATCCCCGGGCGCCGAGGCCGCCGACACGATCGCCGCGTACATCGCCGCACAACCCCCGCGCGTCCTGGTCCGCGGCTTGGCCGAGAGCGCCAACTACTACTGGCGCCTTCGCCCCGACCTGTGGACCACCGCCCGCCCCCTGTTCGACTGGACAAGAGAGGACCTCCACGACACGCACCTCGCGGGCGTGCAGGCCGTGACCCGCGCCGCACTGCGCCACGGGGTCCTCCAGCACACCGGAGACACCGACCCCGCCGGAAGGTCCCGGATCGACCTGCTCTCCTGGGTCATCACAAGCCTGCGCCACCACCACTCCCGGCGCAGCCTCGGCGAGTACCACACCCCGCCCGATGTCAGCGCCCTGATCACCGCGATGCTGGCCAACGACGGCAGTTCAGAAAAGCGGCCCCACCAACGCGGCGAGTGGGCTCTCGAGCCGACCGCCGGGACCGGAGGGCTCTTCCGCTCCGCCGCGCAGGAACTGCGCCGCGACGGCGAGGACCCAGCCGACCGCGGCTGGGTCATGCTCGAACTCGACCCCCTCGCCGCCGCCGGAGCCGCCGTCAATGCCCTCGTATGGGAACTGGGCCCCCGGGCGGTCGTCGGCTGCGGAGACGTCCTCGCCCAGCCCGACCTGGCCGAGGACACCCTCGCCCAGGCGCGCGACGTGGCCCGCCACCGCGATGACGTCATGAAGATGGTCCGCTTCGCGATCGCCACCCGCACCACCGAGCAGCTGCTGGACGCCCTCACGGCCAGCAGGTAGCCGCATGGCCCGGCCCACTTCCGTGGGCCGGGCCGAAAGGAGGAAACGTGGCGCACGTTCACGACCACACGGAGGGCCAGGCCGTGACTCAGGCGCTGCGCGCCGTCCTTCCCATCCCCAGCCGGACCCGCGTGTACATGCTGGCCTGTGGATGCCCTGACGCCGAGGGCTGTCTGACCTGGTACATCGACACCGAAACCCGGGCCTACGAGCTCGAACTCGCCCCTGCCCGAGCCCGCCTGCGGCACGTCCAGGTGACCAGCCGACCGCTCGTCGGCGACGGCACCACCTGGAGCGAGGACTTCCTCGTCCCCGGCCCACCGGCCGACTGGGCGCAGCCCCTCGCGCGTCTCGTCGCCCGGCTCACCCTCTCCGACCGCAGCCCCCTCTCACTCGACTGAGTCTCACCAAGGGATCGCCGTGCCGAACCACACCCCCATGACCGGCTGCCTGCCCGCCTTCGGCCGG
>NZ_JBLTJC010000508.1:0-6274 GCF_048158785.1 Streptomyces colwelliae
CCGCCGTAGAAACCGTGTGGCGTGTGTGCGAGGTTCAGCGGGCCTTGCCGCCGCCGCCCTTCGGGAGTTTCATGCCCTTCGGCATCGGGCCCTTTGGCAACGGCATATTGCTCATCAAATCGCCCATCGCGCGCAGGCGGTCGTTGGTCGCCGTGACCTGCGGGCCGGTCAGGACCCGCGGCAGCTTCAGCATCGTCGTGCGGACCTTCTTGAGCGGGATCTGGCCCTCGCCCGTGCCGACCATCACGTCATGCACCGGGACGTCCGCGACGATGCGGTTCATCTTCTTCTTCTCGGCGGCCAGCAGGGACTTCACCCGGTTCGGGTTGCCCTCGGTGACCAGGACGATGCCGGCCTTGCCGACCGCGCGGTGCACCACGTCCTGGCTGCGGTTCATCGCCACCGCCGGAGTCGTCGTCCAGCCCCGGCCGATGTTGTCCAGTACCGCGGCGGCCGCGCCCGGCTGGCCCTCCATCTGCCCGAAGGCCGCCCGCTCGGCCCGGCGTCCGAAGACGATCGCCGACGCGAGGAAGGCGAGCAGGAGGCCGAGAATGCCGAGATAGATGGGGTGACCGAGCAAGAAGCCGATCGCGAGGAAGACACCGAAGGTGGCAATTCCGACAGCCGCGAGTACAAGACCGATCGTCTTGTCGGCCTTGCGCGTCATCTTGTACGTCAGAGCGATCTGCTTGAGTCGCCCGGGGTTCGCAGCGTTTTCCGCTGTCGTGTCCTTCCTCGCCATGCGAGGAAGTCTACGTGCCCGCGGGAGCGCCGACGACGGCGGTGCCCGCAGGACGGGGGATTCAGGAGTGCGAGGTGAGGGCCTGCTCGATGACGAGCTGTGCCTCGACCCGGTCCTTGGCGCGGCGGCGGTCCTCCAGGACGGAGGTCCACGCGTTGCGGCGGGCGGTGCGCTGGCCGCTGCTCAGCAGCAGCGACTCGACCGCGCGCAGGGCGTCGGTGACGGACGGGATGGCGGTGGCACGGACGGGCGCGGCCTGCATCGTGGAGGTCCCCCCTCGGAACGGCTCTGGGTATGGGTCTACGTGCTGTAAATGCAGTGTCACTGTTTGGTGTTACCAGGGCGTGACCGACCGGTCAAACGCCAATGAAGCCTTGATGCGCTGGGCCGAAATGCTGACGCGGCCCTGATGAACGCCCTCAACTGGGAGGACGGTCAGGGCCGCGTCTATGAAGGGAGTTACCGATCGGTAGCCACTTGTGCGCGAATTCACACAAGGTGCGGGCAGGTCAGGGTCACACCGCCTGCGAGGCCACGTACGCGCCCCGCTTCTCGATCGCCATCTGGTACAGGCGCCCGGCGCGGTACGACGAGCGCACCAGCGGGCCGGACATGACCCCGGAGAAGCCGATCTGGTCGGCCTCCTCCTTCAGCTCGACGAACTCGTGCGGCTTCACCCAGCGCTCCACGGGGTGGTGCCGTACGGACGGACGCAGGTACTGCGTGATGGTGACCAACTCGCAGCCCGCCTCGTGCAGTTGGCGCAGCGCCTCGCTGACCTCCTCGCGGGTCTCACCCATGCCGAGGATCAGGTTCGACTTGGTGACCAGACCGTAGTCGCGGGCCTCGGTGATGACCTTGAGCGAGCGGTCGTAGCGGAAGCCGGGGCGGATGCGCTTGAAGATGCGGGGGACCGTCTCGACGTTGTGCGCGAAGACCTCGGGGCGGGAGGAGAAGACCTCGGCGAGCTGCTCCGGGACCGCGTTGAAGTCCGGGGCGAGCAGCTCGACCTTGGTGCGGCCGGCCTCGCGGGACTCCGTCTGCTGGTGGATCTGGCGGACCGTCTCGGCGTACAGCCAGGCGCCGCCGTCCTCCAGGTCGTCGCGGGCGACGCCGGTGATCGTGGCGTAGTTGAGGTCCATCGTGACCACGGACTCGCCGACCCGGCGCGGTTCGTCGCGGTCCAGGGCCTCGGGCTTGCCGGTGTCGATCTGGCAGAAGTCGCAGCGCCGCGTGCACTGGTCGCCGCCGATGAGGAAGGTCGCCTCGCGGTCCTCCCAGCACTCGTAGATGTTGGGGCAGCCGGCTTCCTGGCAGACCGTGTGCAGCCCTTCGCTCTTCACGAGGGCCTGCATCTTCGTGTACTCGGGACCCATTTTCGCCCGGGTCTTGATCCACTCGGGCTTGCGCTCGATGGGGGTCTGGGCGTTCCGGACCTCCAGGCGCAGCATCTTGCGTCCGTCTGGGGTGACTGCGGACACATCGGCTCCCTGTAGCTTCGATTCTTCGGCGTACACCAGGGTACGCCCGTGATTTCAGGCCCCCGCCTTGAGGCCAACCGCAGAGCGGAAAGTCACATTCCCGGGTCAGGCACTCGTCTTCTCGATCTCCCGCGGCTTCAGGTCCGCGTGTTCCAGTACGTCCTTCAGGTGCCGCTCGACCACCGGCAGGACCTCGTCGATCGTGACGTCCCGGCCCAGCTCGTTCGCCAGGGACGCCACCCCCGCGTCGCGGATCCCGCAGGGGATGATGCGGTCGAACCACCTGTTGTCCGGGTTCACGTTCAGGGCGAAGCCGTGCATGGTGACGCCCTTGGCGACGCGGATGCCGATCGCGGCGATCTTGCGGTCCTCGCGGCGCTGGCCGGCGTTCGACGGGGCGTACTCCGGGCCGTTCATCCGGGGGTCGAACTCCTCGTCGTGCAGCCGGGGATCGAAGTCCAGGGAGAGTCCGCCGAGCTTGGGGCGTTGCTCGACCGGGTCGCCGAGCACCCACACCCCGCTGCGGCCCTCGACCCGGCTGGTCTCCACGCCGAACTCCGCGCACACCCGGATCAGCGCCTCCTCCAGACGTCGTACGTGCGCGACGACGTCCACCGGGCGGGGCAGCTGCTGGATCGGGTAGCCGACGAGCTGGCCGGGGCCGTGCCAGGTGATCTTGCCGCCGCGGTCCACGTCGATGACGGGGGTGCCGTCCAGTGGGCGCTCGTTGTCCTGCGTGCGGCGGCCGGCCGTGTAGACCGGCGGGTGTTCGAGGAGCAGCACGGTGTCGGGGACCTCGTCCGCGAAGCGGGCCGCGTGCACCCGGCGCTGCTCGTCCCACGCCTCCTGGTATTCGACGGCCTCCGCGCCGAAGCCCATCCGGACGAACCGCAACTCACCCACGGCAAGCGCCTCCTCAGCAGCACCTATGAGTCGTAAGGCACGAAACATGCCTACGCCACTGTACGACCGACCGCTGACAGCCCTCCGGGCGGTAGGGGCCGTCAGCCCTACGACCAATCCTCACACGATCGGATGAATGCACGTCGGAATGTGCGACGGGATGCTTACGCTCCGCTACATTCGCGCCGTTCACGAGGCCAAAAGGGCTGCTCACAGGCAATCCGGGCAGGCAGTGGCCGCACAGGCCTCTGTTGAGGCCCGAAAGGCAGGAGACCGCACCGCAGATGACGGAACGACCCGCGCAGCGCACTCCCAACCGTCAGCTCGCCGCGCTCATCGCAGAAGCGGGGTTCTCCAACGCAGGTCTCGCCCGTCGCGTGGACCAGCTCGGTCTGGAGCACGGACTCGATCTCAGATACGACAAGACATCCGTCACCCGGTGGCTGCGCGGACAGCAGCCCAGAGGCACCACGCCCGCCCTCATCGCCGAGGTCTTCACCCGGCGGCTCGGCCGCCGTCTCACCGCGCAGGACCTCGGGCTCGACGCCTGTGCGCCGGTGTACGCCGGGCTCGAATTCGCCGCGACCCCCGAGGAGGCCGTCGACATCGTCAGCGGGCTGTGGCGCAAGGACTCCGGCAGTCACGCCGAACTGCGCAAGATCGCCTTCACCCCGGCCGGGCTCGTGGTGCCCAGCCGGGACTGGCTGATCGGCCGCGCCGACGACCGCGTCGGCCGCGCCGAACCCGCGAACCGGGTGCCCCCGCAAGGCCGCCCCGCCGTACCCCGCCAGCGCGGCCAGGCCGAGCGCGGCCCCGGCCAGAAGGTCACCGGCGGCGACATCGCAGCGCTCCGCTCGGTCGGCGAACTCTTCCGCACCCTCGACAACGCCTACGGCGGCGGCCACGCCCGCCAGGCCCTCGTGCGCTACCTGGAGCACGAGACCGAACCGATGCTGCGCGGCACCTATGGCGAGCAGACCGGCCGCCGCCTGTTCGCCGCGGCGGCCGACCTCACCCGGCTCGCGGGCTGGACGTCGTACGACATCGCCGCGCACGGGCTCGCCCAGCGGTACTTCGTGCAGGCGCTCCGGCTCTCGCAGGCGGCCGGGGACCGGGCCTACGGCTCGTACGTGCTCATGACCATGAGCCGGCAGGCCGTCTATCTCGGGCACGGGCGGGAGGCCGTACAGCTCGCGCGGGTGGCGCAGCAGGGGGTCGGGACCAGCGCGCCGCCCGTCGTGCAGGCGCTGCTGCACTCCGTGGAGGCGCGGGCGCACGGGGTGCTCGGGGAGGTGCGGGCGTGCACGTCCGCGCTCGTCCGGGCCGAGCGCTCCCTCGAAACGGCGCGTGCCGGGGACGAAGTGCCGTACTGGGCGCGGTTCTTCGACGAGGCGCAGCTCGCCGACGAGTTCGGGCACGCGCATCGGGACCTTCAGCAGTTCCGGGCCGCCGCGCAGCACGCGGAGCGGTCGTTGCAGTTGCGGGCGCCTGCGTTTGCCCGAAGTCGGCTGTTCTGCCGGGTGGTTCTCGCCTCCGCCCGGCTCGGGCTGGGTGAGCTCGATCAGGCCTGTGTGTTGGGGGCGGAGGCGGCGGGGCAGGCCGTGGAGATGCGGTCGGTGCGGGCGGTCGAGTATGTGCGGGACTTCGAGCGGCGGCTTGAGCCGTACAAGGACGCGGCGCCGGTGCGGGGGTATCGCGACAAGGTCGCCGCGTTCGGGTGAGACATGGGTGGCTGTGAGTGGGGACTGCGCGGCGCCGTCGTGGCTGGTCGCGCAGTTCCCCGCGCCCCTAAAAGAATTCAGGCGGCCTGTGTTGTCGGGATCGGGTCCGCCCTGTGCATCGGGGCTGTCGCGCCGAAGTCCGCCAGGATCGCTGCCGACGCCCGGTGGCCCGAGTGCAGGGCGCCCTGCACCGTGCTCGTGTCCCGGTGGTCGCCGCACACGTACAGGCCGGCCAACAGGCGTACGGGGCGCCGTAGATCGTGCGGTGGGCGCATGACGGGCACGGCCGTGGCGGTGTGGTGGACGGCGAGGGTCTCCCAGCGGGTGGTCGGGGTGCCGTAGAGGCGCGACAGGTGCATGCGTACGGCGGTGTCGACGTTCGGCGGGGGAGGGCCGAGGACCGTCGAGGAGACGAGCGCGCGGCCGGCCGGTGCGCGGCTCGGGTCGACCTCGCTGACGATCGCCGTGTGGGCGACCGGGCCGCCGCGGTCGGAGTCCAGGAGGAGGGCGGCTCCGGTCGCGGGCGGGTCGTCGGTCGTGTGGTGGACGACCGTGACCTGGTGGAAGTCGGGTACGCGCAGGCCGGGCAGGAGTTCGGCCGCCGCGCGCGCGTCCGTCGCGACCAGGACCGCCCGGCAGTGGATCTCGCCGTGCTCGGCGGTGGTCACCGACGTCGTCGATACGGCCGTCACGCGCACGCCGGTGTGCACGGTGCCCGGCGGCAGCGCGGCGGCGAGCACCTCGGGCAGCATCTCCGCGCCGCCCTCCGGCAGGCACAGCCCCCCGCCCGCGAAGGCGCGCAGCGCGAGGTCCGCGCACCGGCTGGAGGTGGTCAGCTCCGGGTCGCAGAGCAGCGCGGCGAGCAGGGGGCGCAGGAAACCGTCGACCGTGCGTGCGGGGACCCCCCGTGCCGCGAGCGCCTGTCCGGCGGGCAACTCGGGCCGGGACAGGAGGCGTTCGACCGGCGTGCCCGCGAGGCGCGTCAGCGCGCTGCCGAGCCGGGCCTGGTCTACGGGGCCGCCGAGCGGGGCGGTGGAACGGGACCTGGGCACGGTCGAGGAACCCGGGGTGACGGCGGGCCGGTCCTTGAGGGCGGGGCCGCCCCAGGAGGAGCCCGCCCGGTCCCTGAACGCGCCCCGGGGCGCGGTCCGGTCCTTGGGAACGGGACCACCTCCGGCGGGTCCCATGCGGTCCCCGGGCATGGTCGTGTCCCTGGAGGCCGTTGTCCGGTCCCGGGGCCCGGCTCCGTCCCCGGAGGCTTCCGTCCGGTCCCTGAGTGTCGCGCCCCGGCCTGGAGCGTCAGGGCCAGAACAGGCCCGTACGACCAGCCATTTCGACGGCGGCGTCGGGATCCGCCTCGATGAGATGGTCGAGTGCGGCGCGTACGTCGGCATGCGTCGCGGAGATCCGCGCGTACCAGGCGACCT
>NZ_JBLTJC010000509.1:0-6216 GCF_048158785.1 Streptomyces colwelliae
TAACTGGCTTGTTCTCAGCGGGCGTTCAGGTCAGGCGCAGTACGGCCCCCAGTTGGCGCCTGCGGGCGAGGATCGTCTCGGTTGCCGCGGCCGTCAGGATCAGTGTGGTCACGCCGGCGACGAGGGTTCCGGGCGTGTGAGGGCCAGAGGGCCACACGTGTGGGGGGAGCGGTCGGGCCGGTCCCTCGATCGTAGGAAGGTCTCCGGGGCGGAACGGTTCGCCTGACGGCGGAGGCCTACGGTCCGGATATGACCGTGTCAGCACAGTCGCCCCAGTCGTCCGACTCCTCCCGGTTCTCCAGGTCGCCCGCGTCCTCCCGGCCGTCCGAGTCCGTGCCGCCGCAGGGGCGATCGCCCGAAGCCGCCCCGCCGTCGAGGACGCCCGGGCCGACGAACCCCGCGCGCGTCGAGGCACACCCCGACCGGCCGCACCTCACCGAGCTGCGGCTGTCGGCGTTCGCCACGCACCGGGGCGCCGAATTCCCGCTCGGCTCGCTCACCCTCTTCACCGGGCCCAGCGGGTGTGGCAAGACGAGTGCGCTGCGCGCGTACGAGGCACTCGCGCGGCTTGGCGCCGGGGGCGAGGTGGGAGAGGTCTTCCCGGACCCGGTCGCCTGCGTCCCGGAGCGGGCCCGGCCCGACGCCCAGCGCCGACGCGGGTTCCGGATCGGCTGTACGGCGGACGGGCCCGAAGGTCCGGTACGGCTCGACGTCGCCGTCCAGGCCGAGCCCGAACTGCGCATCGTGGGCGAGCGGTTGACGTCGGGCGGCCTGGTCCTGCTGGAGACGGCACTGCGCGACCCGTCCCGCCGTTCGGTGCAGGCCGCCTGGCATACGGGGGGTTCGTCGCCGGTCACCCGCGCACCGCTGCCGGACGACCGGCTCGGCACCGCTCTGCTGCCGTTGCGCGTCGCCGGGAAGACCGACGGGCAGCGCCAGGTCCTCGCCGCCGCCGAACAGATGGTGGTCGCCCTGCGCTCCGTCTTCGCCTGCGACCCCGCACCCGGGCGGATGCGTGCCGCCGTGCCGATCGGCGACGGACGGCTGCTGCGGGACTGCGGCAACCTCGCCGACGTGCTGTGGCGCACCCGGAGCGAGTGCGGGCGACGGCACGGGCAACTCGTCACGGCGGTGCGCACCGGGTGCGCCGGACCCGTGGTGGACGTCCTCGCGGAACCGCTGCGCGACGGGATGCTCCGCGCGGTGCTCGACCGGGGCGACGGCTTACGCACCGGTTTCGAACGGCTCGGCGACGGTGAACTCCGGTACGCGGCACTCGCGTTGGTGCTCCTCACCGGCCCCGGCGTCTTGGAGGTCGACCCGCCGGGCGAGGTCCCGGCCGCGATGCAGACCCTGACCGTCCTCGCCGACGGCCTCGACCGGGGAGTCGACGTACGGCAACGGGCCGAACTGCTGCGGCTCGCGGCGCGGATGTGCGAGCGCGGGCACATCCGGCTGGTCGGCGCGGTGAGCGACGCGTCCTGGGCCACGGGGATCGACGGCGTCACAGTGGTAGACCTGGACCCGTGACAGAACATCTCGACGTGGCGAAACTGACGCGCAGACTGGCCGAGTTCGCGGCCGCGCGGAACTGGCAGCAGTACCACACCCCCAAGAACCTCGTCTCCGCGCTCAGTGTGGAGGCCTCCGAACTCGTCGAGATCTTCCAGTGGTTGACCCCCGAGGAGTCGACGCGGGTCATGGACGACCCGGAGCGCGCGCACCGGGTGCGGGACGAAGTCGCCGATGTGCTCGCGTACTTGCTGCAACTGTGCGAGGTGCTCGGCATCGATCCGCTCGCCGCGCTGGACGCGAAGATCGACCGGAACGAGGGCAGGTTTCCGGCACCGTAGCTGATCGGCAGTCGGTCGATTGGGGGAGTGGGCGCGTCCATTTTCACTCTCCGGAGTCATTCAACTGTCCGCAACCGATTTGTTGTCCACAGATTTCCGCCTTCCTCTGGCTTTTCGTCTCAGGGACTCTCACTCTGGGTAGTGGACAAGGGAGTTCGGGCGGACGTGCGAACAGCACGTCGGGATATGACGGGGGCAGCGCATGGACGCGATGCGGCTCATCGTGACGAGCAGGCGCGCCCTGGCCGGAAGCGGCGACGTGCCGGAGACCCTGACGGAGGTGTGGCAGGCGCAGGCCCTCGCCCAGGCGATAGGCAGCCGCCTCGCGGTCTTCGGCCCGCCCGAACTGCGGGGCGAGGCACTGGGGTTGACCGAGCTGGCGGGCCGGGGCTGCGGAGTGCTCGACACCCCGGTGCTCGCCGTCGAGGACTTACGCGCGGCCCAGCTCACGGAGTTGGGCGACGCGCGCCTCGCCCTGCTGTGCCTGGGCGGTCTGCTCGGCGAGGTCGGCATCGCCCTCGTCGGCATCGCCTGCGCGGCGGACGACGAGGGCACGTACTGGCAGTGCATGGAGGCGATCGACGCGGCGGACGAGTCCCGGGACCGGGTGCTGGAGATGCTCCGAAGACTCGCGGACCGGGAAGCTGCGGCGATACCGGAGCGGGAGGCGGGGTGACGGTGCGGGGGAGTGCCCTGTTGGTTGCGGTTTGTAGGGTCTGCGCGACGCCGTCGTGGCTGGTCGCGCAGTTCCCCGCGCCCCTTTAAGGGCGCTTCACACGGTCCGTGTTGTCCATCGACGTCGATTGCAGATCCGCGTCCAGGGCGGACAGGTCCGCGTTCAGGGACGCCATCAGCTCCTCCATCTGCTGCAACAACCCCTTGGGTTGCGCAGGTCCACCCTGCTGCGGCACGGCTTCTTCGGACATGACGGCCTCCTCGGCCCGTGGCCTCCCCGGCGAGGAGGAGGCGGGAATCCGGGCGGTCCGGCTCCGCCCGAGCCAACGATCATCAACGGGGCCGGTCACTGGCGCGGGCGCCCCCCGTACGCACGGTTGACGCAATTTCACCCGACCGGGCACGAGATGGGCCGTAGGGACCGGTGAGGTTGACCGGGACCCGAGCGTGCAGGATGGAGCCATGGATCTGCGCATCTTCACCGAGCCCCAACAGGGGGCGACCTACGACACCTTGCTCGCCGTGGCCAAGGCCACCGAGGACCTCGGCTTCGACGCCTTCTTCCGCTCCGACCATTACCTGAGCATGGGCTCCGGCGACGGGCTCCCCGGTCCCACCGACGCCTGGATCACCCTGGCCGGCCTCGCCCGCGAGACCAAGCGCATCCGCCTGGGCACCCTGATGACGGCCGCCACCTTCCGCCTCCCCGGCGTCCTCGCCATCCAGGTCGCACAGGTCGACCAGATGTCCGGCGGCCGGGTCGAACTCGGCCTGGGCGCGGGCTGGTTCGAGCAGGAGCACACGGCGTACGGCATCCCCTTCCCGAAGGAGAAGTTCGCGCGCCTGGAGGAGCAGCTGGCGATCGTCACCGGGCTGTGGGCGACCAAGCCCGGCGACACCTTCGACTTCCACGGCACGCACTACGACCTGACCGACTCGCCCGCGCTGCCCAAGCCCGCGCAGGCGAAGGTCCCGGTGCTGATCGGCGGCCACGGCGCGAGCCGCACCCCGAAGCTGACGGCGCGGTTCGCCGACGAGTTCAACATGCCGTTCGCCTCGATCGAGGACAGCGAGCGGCAGTTCGGCCGGGTCCGCGCCGCCGCCGAGGCGGTCGGCCGCAAGGCCGACGACCTCACGTACTCCAACGCCCTCGTGGTCTGCGTCGGCAAGGACGACCAGGAGGTCGCCCGCCGCGCCGCCGTGATCGGCCGCGAGGTCGGCGAACTCAAGGAGAACGGCCTCGCGGGCACCCCGTCCGAGGTTGTCGACAAGATCGGCCGCTACGCCGAGATCGGCGCCGAGCGCATCTATCTCCAGGTCCTCGACCTCGCCGACCTGGACCACCTGGAGCTGATCTCGGCCCAGGTGCAGACGCAGTTGTCGTAGCCGACGTATGTGACGCGGGCGTCGTAGAACTGCGGGCGGGGAGTCGAGACCCCGCCCGCCGTACGACTAGGGTGCCTAACTCCGCGCCCCCGCCGCCTCGTTGGCGGCCGCGGGCACCCCCGCGTCCACCGGCGTCCGCCGTCCCGGCAGGAACGCCGCCAGCAGCAGGGCCGCCAGGGCCGCCGCCGAACCGATGGCCATGATCACGCGGAAGCCGTTGTGGGAGGGGACGGTGAGGGAGCCGAAGGTCGTCGTCATATGGGCCAGGACGACTCCGGCGACGGCGCTGGAGGCGGACGTACCGATGGACCGCATCAGGCTGTTGAGGCTGTTCGCGGCGGCCGTCTCGGACAGGGGCACGGCGCCCATGATGAGCGCGGGCATCGCGCCGTAGGCGAAACCGACCCCGGCGGAGATCACGCAGCACACCACGACGACCTGCCAGACCGCGGCCATCATGACGACCCCGAGGCCGTAACCGGCGGCCACGATCAGTGCGCCCAGCATGAGGGTGATCTTGGGGCCCGCCGCCGCCGAGATCCGGGCGGAGAGCGGTGCGGTCGCCATCATCACCAGGCCGGAGGGGCCGAGCGCGAGGCCGGCCGCGAGCACGGTCTGGCCGAGGCCGTAGCCGGTGAGGGTGGGCAGTTGGAGCAGTTGTGGCACGGCCAGCGACATCGCGAACATGGCGAAGCCGAACACCACGGACGCGAGGTTGGTGAGCAGGACCTGGCGGCGCGCGCTGGTGCGCAGATCGACCAGCGGCCGTACGGTACGCAGCTCCCACCAGCCCCACACCAGCAGCACTGCAACTGCCGTGGCGAACAGCCCCGTTGTCGTGCCGCTGCCCCAACCCCAGTCCGCTCCCTTGGAGATGGCCAGCAGCAGACACACCAGACCGATGGACATCCCGACGCCGCCCACCACGTCGAACCGGCCGCCGCTGCGCACGGCCGACTCCGGTACGAACGTCACGACGAGCGCGGCCACGACGGCACCGAGCACCGCCGCCGTCCAGAACAGCACGTGCCAGTCCGCCTTCTCGGCGATGAACGCGGCCGTCGGCAGCCCGAGCGCACCGCCCACCCCCAGCGAGGCACTCATCAGCGCGGTCGCCGATCCCAGCCGTTCGGGCGGGAGTTCGTCCCGCATGATGCTGATGCCGAGCGGGATGACGGCCATCGAGACGCCCTGGAAGGTCCGCCCGACGATCATCGGCACGAGCGAGTCGCTGAGCGCGCCGATCACGGACCCGGCGATCAGCAGGGCCAGGCTGAGCAGCAGCATCCGCCGCTTGCCGTACATGTCCCCGAGCCGCCCCACCACCGGGTTGGCGACGGCACCGGCGAGCAGGGTCGCGGTGATCGCCCAAGTGGCGTCGGACGGCGAGGAGTTCAGCAGCTTGGGGAGTTCGGGCACGATCGGGATGATCAACGTCTGCATCAGCGAGACGGTGATCCCGCCGAGGGCCAGGACCCAGACGACGGCGCCGGAGCGCGACGGCCCGACCCCCTCGACGGGAACAGGTGGGGAGGGGGTGCTGGACGCGGACATGGCGAAGCCTCCGGCTGATGCGTGCTGGTGCGTGCGACACGGGGCTGGACGAAACGAGTCTGGCATGTTTTTCGTATGGCATACGCAAAATAGGCGGAGGCGGGATCGGGAAGTGCCGGAGCGGTAGCCTTCCCCTGTCCGGGCACGGCTGTCACGGACGGAGAGGCGCAGTCGATGACGCAGGTGGCGACGGGTCCGGGCCGCAGGGGCAGGGGACGCCCGCCCCGGCTGTCGCGGGAGCGGATCGTCGAGGGCGCGGTCGAGGTGCTCCTCGCCGAACCGGCCGTCTCCCTCACCATCAAGCGCGTGGCCGACGTCGTCGGCGCCGCCCCCATGGCCCTCTACCGCTACTTCCCGGACCGCGACGCCCTCCTCCAGGCCACCGCCGACCACGTCCTGGAAGCCATGGAGCGCGCACCCATCGCGGAGGGCCCCTGGCCGGACCGGCTCCGCGCCTGGATGCGGGCGGGCCAGGCCAACCTCCGCCCCTACCCGCAGCTCATGCCGTACATGACGACGACCCGGCACCCCGCCTGGCTCCCCGGCCTGACCCGGCTGCGCGAGATCCTCACCCCGGCCGGCCTCTCCGACGAGGACCTGGCCCTCGCCGTGGCGCTCATCTCCTCGACGATGCTCGGCCACGCCGTCTACGAGGGCTACCGCAGGCCGGACGAGGAGATGACGGCCCTGCTCGACGACCTCCCCCGCGGCCCTCGTTGTTGCCGAGTCGGGCCCAGTGGAGATCCTC
>NZ_JBLTJC010000510.1:0-6199 GCF_048158785.1 Streptomyces colwelliae
GTTCCTTGTCGAGCGACTGGCCGAGTCCGACTACTCCGGGCCGCTTGCCGCACTTGCTCAGGTCGTGTCACCCGAGCCTGTGCTGAGTGAAGAGTTGTTGGGGCTGGCGCGGGCTGTTGCCGATCGGTATGCCGGGAGCCTTGCCGATGTGCTCCAGCTTGCCGTGCCGCCGCGCAGTGCTCGGGCCGAGCAGAAGCCGTCGCCCGCGCCGTTGCCGCCGCCTGCGGTGCCCGCGGCGGGGTCCTGGGCGCGGTACGAGCGGGGGGCCGGGTTCCTGGAGGCGCTGGCCTCGGGGGGTGCGCCGCGCGCGGTGTGGAACGCGCTGCCGGGACCCGAGTGGAGCGAGGAGATCGCGCGGGCCGTCGCCGCGACGCTCGCCTCGGGGCGCGGGGCGCTCGTCGTCGTACCGGACGGGCGGGCCGCCGGGCGGGTCGATGCCGCGTTGACGGCGCTGCTGGGTGAGGGGCGGCATGCGCTGCTCACCGCCGATGCCGGGCCCGAGAAGCGGTATCGGCAGTGGCTCGCCGTACGGCGGGGGTCCGTGCGCGCGGTCGTCGGGACGCGGGCCGCGATGTTCGCGCCCGTTCAGGATCTGGGGCTTGTCGCGATCTGGGACGACGGGGACGGCAGTCACAGCGAGCCGCACGCGCCGCAGCCGCATGCGCGGGACGTGCTGTTGTTGCGGGCCGCGCTGGACAAGTGCGGTTTCCTGCTGGGGAGTTGGAGTTGCACCGTGGAGGCGGCGCAGCTTGTGGAGAGCGGGTGGGCGCGGCCGTTGGTCGCGCGCGGGGCGTACGCCACCGGTGCGCGGCCGAGTTCACCTGGGGCCTGCTCCAGAGAACGGCGGTCAGCGACTAGCGGCCCCCAGAATCGCCTCGACCACCGCGGCCAGCGACGACTCCGGATGCAGATCGAGGAAGAGGTTCGGCTCGACGAGTTCCAGCTCCATCACACACGGCTCCCCGTCCGGCCCGTCGACGAGATCCACGCGCGCGTACAGCAGCTCCGGCGCGTCCGGTACGGCGGCCAACGCCCGCTCGGCGACGGAGAGTTCGGCCTCGGTCGCGGTCCACGGCTCCAGGTCCGGGTGGGACACCTTGTCGTCGTCGTACGCCGTACCCCGCGCCAGCACGGCCCCCTTCCGCGAGGCGTGCACGAACCGCCCCCCGAAGAACAGCAGCGCCCGCTCCCCGCTGACATCCACGTTCGTCAGATACGGCTGCACCATCGCGGTGAGCCCCTCCGCGTGCATGCGCTCCAGCTGCCGTACGGCCGTCTCGTGCTCGTCGGACGTGTAGCGGGCGGCGAAGCGCGCGCCCGCGCCGGAGGTCGGCTTGACGACGTACTCGAGGTCGTCGGGGAGGTCGGCCGGGTCGCCGGGGGCGAGATAGCGGGTCGGTACGACGGGCACGCCGGCCGCCGCGAGGTCGCCGAGGTACCGCTTGTCGGTGTTCCACCGCACGACCTGCACCGGGTTCGCGAGCCGCGTCACCTTCGCGGTCCGCTCGGCCCACGCCATGAACTCGGCCGGCCGCCAGCTGTAGTCCCAGGTGGAACGGATGAGCACGAGGTCGTACGCGCTCCAGTCGGTCCCGGCGTCGTCCCAGGGCACCCCGACGGCCTCGGCCCCGGCCGCCCGCAAGGCCTCCACCAGCACCGGAAGGTCACGGTCCTTGCTGGGCTGGGGCGCGGGGTCGTAGGTGGCGAGCGCGATACGGGGCACGGGGTCTCCATCCGGGTACGGACTGTGGACAGATCCGCAGGTTAACCGCCTCCCCCGCAACCGGGGCAACCGGATTGACCTTCCCCTTCGGTGAAGCCCCAGCATCGGTGACGGAACCGGAAGAGGTCGAGGCGCACATGGGCGGTACGGGGAACATGCTGACGATCGGGGCCTTCGCGCGGGCGTGCAGGCTGTCGCCGAAGGCGTTGCGGCTGTACGACGAGCTGGAGCTGCTGCGGCCGGCGCGCGTGGATCCCGACAACGGATACCGGTACTACGCGGTGGAGCAGCTGGAGCGGGCGCGGCTGGTCGCGTGGCTGCGGCGGCTGGGCATGCCGCTGGCCGGGATCCGTGCGGTGTGCGCCCTCGAACCGGCCGCCGCCGCCCGCGAGATCCGTGCCTTCTGGGCAGGGGTCGAGGCGGACACGGCGGCGCGGCGGGACCTCGCCGGGTTCCTCGTCGACCATCTCGCGGCCGTGCCGGCCGTACCGGGAAAGGACACCACCATGCTGGAACTGCGTTACTCCGCCCACTCGGACCGCGGTCTGGTCCGCCCCTCCAACCAGGACACCGCGTACGCGGGCACCCGGCTGCTGGCCGTGGCCGACGGGTTCGGCCCGGCGGGCGCGCCCGCGAGCGGCGCGGCGGTGGAGGCGCTGCGTTTCCTGGACACCGAGGAGATGCCGGCGGGCAATGTGCTCAACCTGCTGGAGGAGGCGGTACGGGGCGCCACCGACGCGGTCCGTGACGTGGCCGATCCCGCCGAGAACGGCACGACCCTGACCGCGCTGCTGTGGACGGGCTCGAAGCTGGCCCTCGTGCACATCGGGGACTCGCGCGCGTATCTGCTGCGCGACGGCGGGCTCTTCCGGATCACCCACGACCACTCGGTCGTCCAGTCGCTGATCGACGAGGGCCGGCTGACACCGGAGGAGGCCGGCTCGCACCCTCAACGCGCCATGCTCCTCAAGGCGTTGACGACCGGCGCGCCCGACCTGAAACTCCACGACGCCCGCCGCGGCGACCGCTACCTCCTGTGCTCGGACGGCCTGACCGCGGTCGTCCCGGAGCACCGGATCCGCGAACTCCTCACCTCGCACCCGGCCCCGGACGAGGCGGTACGGTCCCTGGTCGACGCGGCGAACGAGGCCGGGGGTCCGGACAACGTCAGCTGTGTGGTGGCGGACGTGGTGTAGGAACGGGGGTGTCCCCGACGTCTGGGGACCGTTGCCCCCGACGACCAAGGAGTGCGCCGCGTGTCCACCCTCTTCCCGGCCCTGACGAACCCGGGCGAACAGCTTGCTCTCAGGTTCGGTGACCGGTCCCTGACGTACGCGGAGCTGGGCGCGGCGGCGGACGCCCTGGCGGTCCGGTGCCCTCGACCGGGCACCGGCCGGGTCGCGGTCTGGGCGACCCCGACCCTGGAGACGGCCGTCGCCGTGATCGCCGTACTGCGGGCGGGAGTGGCGGCCGTCCCCCTCAACCCGAAGTCGGGCGAGAAGGAACTCGGCCACATCCTCTCCGACAGCGCCCCGACCCTGATCCTGGCCGCACCGGGCGACGAACTCCCTTCCGCGCTACGGCACTTGGAGCGCGTCGACGTCGACGTACGCGCGGTGGGGACGGCCGCCGACGTCCAGGTGTCCGACGTCCAGGTGTCCGACGAGGACCCCGCGCTCGTCGTCTACACCTCCGGCACCACCGGCCCGCCCAAGGGCGCCGTCATCCCGCGCCGGGCGATCGCCGCGACGCTGGACGCGCTCGCCGACGCCTGGCAGTGGACCGGCGACGACGTCCTCGTGCACGGGCTGCCGCTGTTCCATGTGCACGGCCTGGTGCTGGGCATCCTGGGCCCGCTGCGGCGCGGCGGCTCGGTGCGGCACCTCGGCAGGTTCAGCACCGAGGGCGTGGCACGGGAGTTGAACGACGGCGCGACCATGGTGTTCGGCGTCCCGACGATGTACCACCGTATCGCCGAGACCCTCCCCGACGACCCCGGACTGGTCAAGTCCCTCGGCCGGGCACGCCTGTTGGTCTCCGGCTCGGCCGCCCTGCCGGTCCACGACCACGAACGCATCACGTCGGCGACCGGCCGCCGCGTGATCGAGCGCTACGGCATGACGGAGACCCTGATGAACACCAGCGTCCGGGCGGACGGCGAGCCGCGCGCCGGAACGGTGGGTGTCCCGCTGCCCGGTGTGGAGTTGCGGCTGGTCGAGGAGGACGGCACGCCTCTCCCCGGGTACGACGGCGAGAGCGTGGGCGAGATCCAGGTGCGCGGCCCGAACCTCTTCACCGAGTACCTCAACCGGCCCGACGCGACGGCGGCCGCCTTCACCGCCGACGGCTGGTTCCGCACCGGCGACATGGCCGTACGCGACCCCGACGGCTACGTCAGGATCGTCGGCCGCAAGGCCACCGACCTGATCAAGAGCGGGGGTTACAAGATCGGCGCGGGCGAGATCGAGAACGCGCTCCTCGAACACCCCGGGGTGCGCGAGGCCGCCGTCACCGGCGAACCGGACCCCGACCTCGGCGAACGCGTCGTGGCCTGGATCGTCCCGACGGACCCCCAATCCCCGCCGGAGCTGGACGAGTTGGCCGACCATGTGGCGAGCCGCCTCGCCCCGCACAAGCGCCCCCGCGTCGTCCACCACATCTCCGCGCTCCCCCGCAACGACATGGGGAAGATCCTGAAGCGGGCCCTGACCCGTGACTGAACGCCTGTCCGCGCGCGAGACCCTCGCCCTCGTCACGGACGCCTCCACCTTCACCGAACTCCCGTACCCGGCAAGGGAGTCCGGGCCCGACGGCCCCCTCGCCTGGCAGGGCTACGACGCCTCGCGCGCCCGCGCCGCCGACCGCACCGGTGAGACGGAGTCGGTGATCTGCGGCACGGCGACGGTGTCGGGCACCCGGGCGGTGCTGATCGCCTTCGAGTTCGGCTTCCTCGGCGGCTCGCTCGGCGAACGCACCGGGGACCGTCTTGAGGCGGCGTACACATACGCCCGTGAACACCGGCTGCCGGTCGTGCCGTTGATCGCCACCGGTGGCAGCCGGATGCAGGAGGGCATGATCGCCCTCACCCAACTCCAGCGCGTGGCACGCCAGTCGGCGCTCACGCGGGAGGCCGGCCTGCCGCAGCTCGCGGTACTGCGCGACCCCACCACAGGCGGCGGCTGGGCCACGCTCGGCGCGGGCGCCGATGTGATCCTGGCGCTGCCCGCCGCCCAGGTCGGCTTCGCGGGCTCCCGCGTACGACCACCGGACGCGGACCCGACGGCGTACACGGCAGAGGCCCAGGTGACAGCCGGCGCGGCCGACGCGGTCGTACACCCGGAGGACCTGAAGGAAACCCTGGGGAGATGGCTACGGCTGCTGACCACACCGTGGGCAGGCCAGGCACCGGTGCCCGCGGCGCTCGCCCGGTCACCTCAGCACGCGCCGGCCGACCCAGCGTCAACCGGGCGGGACACGGAGCAGGACTCCGGACCGGCCGGACACACGGAGGCCGACCTTCCGGCGACCGGGCGGGACGCGGACCAGGACTCCGGACCGACCCGGCACACCGAAGCCCGCCCACCTGCGCCCGGGCAAGAGGCCGTGCAGCGTGTCGCGGCCGGGTTTCCGGCCACCGGCTGGGAGGCCGTGCAGCGTGCCCGGTCACCCCGACGCCCGCGCGCCGAACGCTACTTGGACACCTACTTCACCCACCGGCTGGCGATCAGCGGCGACCGTTGCGGCGGCACCGACGCGGGCATGGTGTGCGGATTCGGCGAGCGCGAGGGCCGTACGATCGCCTACGCCGCACAGACCGGGACGGCGACCCGCCCCGCCGGTTACCGCACCGCCGCCCGGCTGATCCGCCTCGCGGACCGGCTCGGCATCCCCGTCCTGACACTGGTGGACACCCCGGGCGCGGCGAACGACGCCGAGGCGGAACGGCAGGGCGCGGGCGCCGCGATCGCCGACCTGTTCGGCGCGGTGGCGTCCGCCCGCACCCCGCTCACCACGTTGCTGATCGGCGAGGGCGGCTCCGGCGGCGCACTGGCACTGGCCGCGCCGGGCAACACCTGGGCCACACCGGACAGTTACTTCTCGGTGATCGCCCCGGAGCTGGCCGCCGCGATCCTGAAACGGCCGCCGGAGGAGACGGAGGCTACGGCGGACCAACTCCACATCCGCCCACAGGACTTGGCGGAGTTGGGTGTGATCCGGACGCAATCCGCGTAAGCGACGGCGCCGTCTCCCCTTCCGAGGAGGCGGCGCCCCGCCCGGCACGGTCGGCTTCCCGCCGACACGGCGTCACTAAGACGCCCCCCTCTGCCCCTTACTTATTCTTTAACTCGGGCGACCGGGTCGCCGGAGCCGACGTTGCCGACCCAGGCCGGGCCGTCGTTGGTGAACCGGATGGCGGTGGTGACGGTGTCGCCGGCCGCGCCGCTCACCTCGGTGCCGTGCGCGGCGAAGTCGGCG
>NZ_JBLTJC010000511.1:0-6157 GCF_048158785.1 Streptomyces colwelliae
GCACCCCACACCGCACCGAGCAGCAACGCCATGCCCAGATGCCCGTGCAACTCGATCCCCGCACCGAACGCGTCGAACCCCAGCACCGACAGCGACGCGTCCACCGACACATCCGTCAGCCAGGCCAGCAACGGCAACGTCAGCGCGGTGACGACCCCCAGCCGCACGGCACACCGCCCGGCGAAACCGAGGGCACTCCCGCGACCCGCCGTACTTGTCCCGGCCCCCACCCCCGTAGGCGTCCGCACTGCCGTCAACACCCCCGCCAGCAACATCATCAGCGCCGCCGCGACCCCCAACAGCCAAACCCGGCCGTCCAGTTCGGCCAGTCGCCCCAGCGTCACCGGCTGGTCGGATTTCACGCTCAGGAGTTCGTCCAGCGGATGCGGAAGCAGCTTGGCCAGTTCGCCCGTCGCCCTGCCGTCCCAGGGGACGAACAGGCCGATCGGGATGCCCAGCCAGACCCCGTTGGGCGCGCCCAGCAGCGCCGCGCCCGCGATGCGTTTCGGGTGGTCGTCGCCGATCGCCGCGTACGCCGCCGCCGCGAGCCCCGCCGCCACCGCGACCAGCAGCACCGTGACGAGGGCGGACGCGGCCGGGCGTACGACGCGGTGGACGGCCTCCCAGCCGCGGGGGAGGGGCGTACGGCGGGACGCCAGCAGGGCGATCAGCAGGATGCCGGCCGACCAGCCCAGGCCGCCCAGCAGGGTCGGCGCCGTGTCGACGGTGAAGCCGACCGCCGCCTTCGCCTTGACCAGGTCGCCGAGCTTGTCCGGGAGCAGGCCGCCGATGTCACCGATGTCCCCGAGGCCGGGGATGTTCACCCCGCCGCCGCTACCGCCGCCGCCCGTCAGCTTGTCGAGGCCCAGTTTGCTTCCGTCGATGGTGATGACGTCGTGCCCGGCCCAGGCCAGCCCGCCGAGCATCGCCACGAAGAGCGCGATCACCGAGCCCGCGCGCGCGATGAGTTCGGCCGGGGCGATCACAACTCCGGCCGCCCGCAGGGACCGTAGGAAGAAATACGACAGCAGGAGCGCTCCCACCAGGCTCACGCCCAACGGCGTGATCGTCACGGCCGTGGTCGCCTGGGCGCCGGTCAGGCCGAAGGCGGAGACGTCGCCGGTCGGGGTGACCGAACCGCCCGCGCCGAGGGCCACCACCGCCGCGGTCATCGGGCCGAGCGAGCCCGCCGTGTCGGCGCCCAGCAGGTGCAGGCCGAGTGCGGCCGTGCCCGCCATCCCTATCAGCGCCCAGCTCACCGCGGCGATCGCGGACAGCAGGACGTCACCCCAGGGCACCCTCGTGTCGTAGTTCGCCGTCCTGACACTCGTCGCTGAGCTCATGGCAGACCCCCCGATCCGCGGCGCGGTGCGGACACCACGCGTGTCCCCCCTCGCGTGGATTACCACTCTCCGGGTCGGTTTCAACCCCGTCAACGGAACCGGCGAACGCGTACCGGCGTGGTCTTCACAAGGCCCGACTTTCGGTCAGGGGGTGCAGCCTGAAATAGTTCCCGACGATGTTCGCCATCCCTAGACTCCCTGTGATGGGGGTAACTCGGGGGACTACTCAGTGGGGCATGGAGTGCCGGAACTCGTACTGGAATTGAATGGACGGACCTGGACGCTCGACGCGTCCAGGCCCTACACCCTCGGACGTGATCCGCAGGGGGACGTCGTGGTCGACGACGCCAGGGTCTCCTGGCGGCACGCCACGATCAGCTGGAGCGGCCGGAGTTGGGTGATCGACGACCACGGCAGCACCAACGGCACGTTCGTGCAGGGGCAGCGCATCCATCAGATGGAGATCGGCCCCGGCTCGTCCGTGCATCTGGGCAACGCGACCGACGGGCCGCTCCTGAGCCTGTCCGGCGCCGCGGCCGCCGTGGCCACGCCGCAGGCCCAGCCGCAGCAACAGCCGTACGCCGCGCAGGGCGCGGGCCCCGGCTGGGCGCAGCAGGCACCGCCGGCGCAGACGCCTGAACAGCAGCGTTTCCAGCCGCCGGCCGCTTCGCAGATTCCGCAGCAGTCGGGACCCGGTGTCGGCGCGGGGGCGCCGCCGGTCTACGGCGACCGCAGCCCGACCACGTTCCACCAGTTCTCGCTGGGCCGCGTGATGCGCATCGGCCGTGCGCTGGAGAACGAGTTGGTGGTCTCCGACCTCCAAGTCTCGCGCCACCACGCCGAGTTCCACGCGACGCCCGACGGCCGCTTCGAGATCCGCGACCTGGGCTCGCACAACGGCACGTACGTCAACGGCCAGCCGATCACCAAGGGCGGCTCGGCGCTGCTCGGCCCGAACGACATCGTCGGCGTCGGCCACTCGACGTTCCGCCTGGTCGGGGACCGGCTCGAGGAGTTCGTCGACACCGGTGACATCTCCTTCTCCGCCCGGCACTTGACCGTCGAGGTCGACGGCGGCAAGCAGATCCTCAAGGACGTCTCCTTCGGCGTACCGGAGAAGTCGCTCATCGCGGTCATCGGCCCGTCGGGCTCCGGCAAGTCGACCCTGCTCAAGGCGCTCACCGGCTACCGGCCCGCCAACCAGGGCGACGTCCTCTACGACAACCGGAACCTCTACAAGCAGTTCGCCGAGCTGCGCCAGCGCATCGGTCTGGTCCCGCAGGACGACATCCTGCACAAGGAACTGACCGTCAAGAAGGCCCTCAAGTACGCGGCCAAGCTGCGCTTCCCCGCCGACACCACCGGCGCCGAGCGCGAGGCCCGTATCGACGAGGTGCTGCGCGAGCTGAAGCTCGACATCCACAAAGAGAAGAAGATCACCTCCCTCTCCGGCGGCCAGCGCAAGCGCGTCTCGGTGGCCCTGGAACTCCTCACCAAGCCCTCGCTGATCTTCCTGGACGAGCCCACCTCGGGCCTCGACCCGGGCATGGACCGCGATGTCATGCAGCTGCTGCGCGGCCTCGCCGACGACGGCCGCACGGTCCTCGTCGTGACCCACTCCGTGGCCGAACTGGCGATCTGCGACAAGCTGTTGGTGATGGCACCCGGCGGCGCCGTCGCCTACTTCGGCCCGCCGGAGGAGGCACTGAACTTCTTCGGCTACGACACCTGGGCCGATGTCTTCTCCGCCTTCGAGAACTACCGCGACTACGACTGGGCCGGGCGCTGGAAGGGCTCGCAGCACTACCAGATGTACGCCGCGGACATCGACGCGATTGCTCCGCAGTCCGTACAGATGCCGCCGATGCAGGCGATGAAGCCGCCGAAGCCGCAGGGCTGGATGTCCCAGTTCATGACGCTGGTGCGCCGCTACGTCGGGGTGATCGCCTCCGACAAGGGCTTCCTGGCCCTGATGGTGATCCTGCCGGCCGTCCTCGGCGCGGTGAGCCTGCTCATCGACTCGGGCAACAGCCTGCTGCCCAACCCGGCCAGGGCGAACGGCCAGAGAATTCCGAACGGTACGGCCACCACGGTCCTGCTGATCCTCGCGGTCGGCGCCTGCTTCGCCGGCGCGGCCAACTCCGTCCGCGAACTGATCAAGGAACGGGTCATCTACGAACGGGAGCGCGCCACCGGCCTGTCCCGCTCCGCGTACCTGATGTCCAAGGTGTTCGTGCTCGGCGTGATCACCGCGTTGCAGGGCCTGATGGTCGGTGTCATCGGCTTCGCCAGCCGGGAGATCCCCAAGCAGGGCCTGGTCCTCGGCACCCAGACCATGCTCGAACTCTGCATTCCGATCATGGGCCTCGGCTTCACCGCGATGATGTTCGGCCTGATCATCTCCGCACTGGTGAAGACGGCCGAGAAGACCATGCCGCTGCTGGTCATGTTCGCGATCATCCAGGTCGTGTTCACCGGCTGCCTGTTCACCCTGAACGGCGCGGTCGGCGTCAACCAGTTCTCGTACCTGATGCCCTCGCGCTGGGCGGTCGGCGCCGCGGGCGCCACGCTGGACTTCAACAAGATCAGCCCGCCCAAGCCCGGCGACAGCGCCGATCCGCTGTGGGAGCACACCGTCGGCGCCTGGGGCATGGACATGGCCGCCCTGATCGTCCTCGGCGTGATCTGCGGCTTCTTCGTGGCCCGCTTCCTGCGCCGCCACGAGCCCGAGGTCATGCGTAAGTGAGCCATGCGTAAGTGAGCCAGGCGGAAGTAAGTCCGGAAAGCAAACTCACCTGAGTTTGAAAAGCAGACGCCGAAGGGCGGCACCCCTCACACGGGTGCCGCCCTTCGGCGTCGATACCGAGACCCAGAGGTCCGCCGGAGGCCTCGGTACGCGTCTCAGTACGCGCTGTTGACGTTGTCGATCGAGCCGTACCGGTCGGCCGCGTAGTTGGCGGCGGCGGTGATGTTGGCGACCGGGTCGTAGATGTTCGACGAGGTACCGGAGACGTGGTACGCGTTGAACGTCGGCTGGATGACCTGGAGCAGACCGATCGACGGGGTGCCGTTGACCGCGTTGACGTCCCAGCCGTTGACGGCGCCCGGGTTGCCCGAGGACTCCCGCATGATGTTCTTGTACAGGCCGTTGTACGAGCCCGGGATGCCCTTCTGCTTCATGATCGCCAGGGCGTGGTTGATCCAGCCGTTGAGGTTGTTGGCGTAGGTCGTCGCGGCGACGGGCTGGATCTTGACGCGCTCGGTGGAGCGGCTCGCGGCCTTCTTGGCCTTGCGCGCGGCCTCCGCCTTCTTCTTGGCGGCGGCTTCGGCGGCGGCCTTCTTCTTCGCGGCGGCGTCCGCCTTGGCCTTCGCCGCCTTCGCCTTGGCGTCGGCCTTCGCCTGGATCGCCTCGGTCTTCACACTGGCACCGGCGAGCTGGTCGGTGACACTGGCCTTGACGCCCTTGATGGGCTCCGAGCTGTACGCGACCTTCGTCGAGGTCGCGGCGTCGCTCGTGGTCGTCCCCGTGTCGCCGGGCACCGCGGAGAAGGCGAGTGCGGCGGCGCCGAGCGTGGCGACACCGGCGAGCGCGATCTTGTGCTGCTTCGTCAGCTTGTTCAGCTTGGTCAGGCGACTATGACCAGGAGTGTTCGAGTTCTCGGGCATGGCGGATGGACCTCTTCGAATTGCGCGGAGGTCGCTCACCGTCCGGCGGGGACGCGGGTGCTTCCGGCACAAACGCCGCGGACCGGGATCCGCGGCGCTGAGCGACGGCTGCAATTCTTAGCGGCCGCAAAAACCCCTGGCAAAGGTGTGACGTACGATCCCGGGTAGTTGACCGGTCCAGGGCAAAACGGGACAGACAGGGCCGTCTGTCCCGCTCAAGTGGGGCGCCTATATCTCCTATGTCCGCTAGTACGTGATCTGCGCCCTATGTGCGGGCTCACATCGACCGCGCGCCAACCTCACCCGCAGTTGCGGGAGCAACGCGCCGCGTGAGGGTCCTCCTCCGGGAGGATGAGATGCACGTCCCCGAACTCGTGCCACAGGTAGAGCCCGCGCAGCGCCTCCTCGTAACTACGGCCCACGGCGGCCCGCCCGGCGACCGCCTCCAGCATCAGCAGATGCGAGGCCTCCGGCTCGTGCAGCCCCGTCAGCAGCCCGTCCACCACCCGCACACCCAGCTCCGGTGTCACGACGAGATCGGTCCACCCCGCACGCGCGCGTACGACCCCGTCGTCCCCGGCGGCGGACTCGACGGCCCGCACGGCCGTGGTCCCGACCGCGATCACCCGCCCGTCCCCGGCCCGGGCCGCGTTGATCAACCGGGCCGACACCTCCGACACCGCGAACGGCTCCGGATACGGCGGCTCCTGCACCTCGGCCGACGCCACCCCGGTGTGCAGGGTGATCGGCGCGAACTGCACCCCCCGACTCACCAGCTCTGCCACGAGCCGCGCGGTGAAGGGCCGAGCCGCACTGGGCATCTCCGCACTGCCCGTCCCGTCCTCGGTGGGCAGCGAGAACACCGTCTGATAGACGGAGAGCGGCTGATCGCGCTCCGTATAGGAGTAACGAATGGGCCGCCCGTGCTCCCGGAGCAGCGCGGGCACGCCCGACACCGGTCCTCCAGGCTCAGACGTCCCTATGTCCGGCGACTCCGCCCCGGGCACCCGTGCCCCCAGCGCGTCCGGGCCCACCACTTCCGGCTCCGCGGCACTGGTCCCGGGCACGGCCGGCCTCGGCGCTCCTCGCCGCGAGGCTCCCGTCCTCGGCGCTCCCGGGTCCGACTCCCGTACCTGTCTCTTATACAC
>NZ_JBLTJC010000512.1:0-6148 GCF_048158785.1 Streptomyces colwelliae
GGCCGGTGGTCAGTTCGTCGAAGAGGTACGCGGCGGCGGGCTCGCCGGTCCGCTCGGCCAGTTCCGTCAGGAAGTCGGCGACGGCCGGGACCGGTCCGAAGGTGTCGCGGGCCCGCGCGAGCGAGCGCGCCCGGCGCGTCCAGCTCGTGCGCTCCTCCGCGCTCGTGCCGTGTGTCCAGAACAGCAACGCCCGTGCCCGGGCGCCCGGTTCGTGCCGCAGCAGGCCCGCGCCCTCGTACCGGCGGAGCAGGGCGGCCAGGATCGCGGTCGCGTCGTGGTCGTGCACGCCGCGTTCGTAGCCTTCGTCGTACGACTCCTGCGCGGCCCGGCGGACCAGGGCGGCGAGGTCGGGTTCCTGGGCGAGGGCCTGGGCGCCGTGTTCGTCGAGGAGGCGGGCGGCGAGGTGTTCGGCGCGGTAGACCCGCGGTGACTCGGAGGGCAGCGGGCGGTCCCAGAACCTGCGGGTGGCCGCGAACTCCGGGTCCGTGACCGGGTTTCGGTAGTCCGTGCCGGTGAGGGCGAAGGCGAGACCGTCACCGGACGGGACCAGGGTGAGGTCGAGGGGCTCGGTGTTCACGGCGAAGCGGTGGCGGCCCAGGCGGAGGGTCCGGCCGCCGTCCGTGTAGAGATCGGTGCGGTCGCGCAGGGCGCGGGCCGCCTCCTCACGGGCCGCCGCGAGCCGGCCGGTCAGCTCCTCCGCCCGCACCTGGTCGCCCAGGTCCCGCAGTTGACCGGCGGTGCGGCGGATCTTCGTCACCATCGGGTCGGAGGCGAAGTACGTGCTGACCGCGTCGGCGTCGGCGAGCGTGGCCGCCCGGCGCACCACCGTCTCCAGGACCCGGGTCGCCGAGTCCGCCAACTGCTCGGCCCTGCGGGCGCGTTCGTCGGCCAGGGTCTGCTTGCGGGCGGAGAGGGTCTCGTAGATCTCGGTGCGTCGGCCGGTCAGTTCGGCGAGGAAGTCGTCGAAGTCCGTGAAGCGGGCCTCCAGGTTCTCCAACTGGACCAGCAGCCGGGCGAGTTGGGTGTCACAGGCCTCCGGTGTCGTCGCGTCCGCGAGCGCGCCCGTCACCGACTGGCCCAGCAGCGCGAACTCGGCCGCGAACTCCGCCCGGCCCTCCCGGTCCTGAAGCTCCCGGCGCCGGGCCTCCAGCGTGGCGCGGGCCCGGTTGACCCCGCCCAGCACCTCGGCGATCCGCTCCAGGATCGACGTACGGACCGTGGCGTCACCGATGTCGAGCCCGGCGATCACCTCGGTCACCGTCCGCAGCCCGTCGGTGAGTTCGTCGAGCCGGACGGCCACGGGCGCCGACTCGGCGACCGTGGCCAACTCCCCCGCCTCCGTGACCAGCTCACCGATCAGCTCATGGTGCCCGGTGAACGCGTCCTCCCGCGCCAGGTACGCGACCGCCCGCTGCCCGAACGCCCCGAGCTCCGCCTCCACCCCGGCCGCGGACTCGTCGATCCGCGCGGTGTCCGCGTACCGCATCTCCTTCAACGTCAGCAAGTGCCCCTGCGCACGCCGGAGTTCGGTCAGCCCGGCGACCCACCCCGCCGCGTCCCGGGGCACCTCGCCCCGCAGCCGTCGTACGAGCCCGGTGAGCCGGTCCGTGGCCCCGGCGAGGGCGTCGGCCGCGCGGGCGGTGAGGGTCCGGACGGTCTCGAACTCGGCCAGGACCTGTTCCGCCGTGACCCGGACGTCCTCCAACGGGCCCCGCAGATCACCGAGTTCGGTGTCCCCGAACCAGTGGTACGAGTCCGCCGCCCGGACACACGCGCCGACCAGCGCCTCGTACACCTCCGCCGTGGGCTCCATCCCGGCCACCGCACCCGCGAGGGACAGACAGTCGGAGATCCCGCGTACGAGATCAGCGTTCCCGATACGGAACAGCGGCCCGGAGCCGACGAGTTGACCGGCGGCATACGTGTCCGAGACGTACGGAGTACGCCACACCCGCACCGGATGGACGCGCGCCGCCTCCCCCTCACCACCCCCGCGCAGCACCATCAGCACACCGTCGTCGAAGAGCGCCCACCCCTGACAGGACAGCGGGTTGGCGACCTCCTTGCGGATCATGTTGTACGGCAGGAGGAGGCTCCGCCCCGGCACCTTCGCCCGGTACGCGAACAGCACGTCCTCACCGTTGGGCGAGCGCACCACCCGCTCCAACTCCAGCCCGGCGGTGTCGATTTCAAAGGTCTTCCACGCCCCCGTGGCCAGGCAGTACCCGCCCGGGAACACGATCCCCTGCTCCTCGGGAAGCCGCTGACACGACAGCCCGATCCCGTCGAGCCGTACGACACCCTTGGTGAGAGTGTTGAAGACCAGGTAGCGGTGGACGTCCTCCTTGTAAGGGCGGATGTCGATGAGCACCAGCGCGCCCACCCGCGCATACGCGATCTCCGCGTCGGCCGCCGACTGCAAGGGCTCGTCCACCGGCTCGGAGTAGATCCCCTCCCCCGTCCCGGTGTTGTCCTCCACCTTGACGGTGAGGGTGCCGCCGACCGTGTCGACGTACAGCCCGTCCTGGATCCGGACGTGCGGATGCCGGCCGGGGACGAGGTCCTCGCGGGTCGTCGCCGTCCAGTCGACGTCGTACGGCGGCGGGAAGACGTGATCGCGTTCGCCGTGCGCGTCCAGGAAGGTCGCCGACCGGCCGTCGTCCGCGAGTGCCCAGCGGAGCACCCGGATGTCGTCGGCCTTCTCACCGGTACGGAAGACGGCCAGCAACTTGCCCTCGACGCGCCGCAGTTGGAGCAGCCGGGCCTGACGGTAGTACCGGTGCAGGGCGCCGAACTCCCGCACGAAGTCCGGGTCGTCGAGGAGTCCGGGCACGGCGTCCTCGGGCAGCCGGCGCAGGTCGTGGCGGTCGTGCGGGGCGAGGACGTCGGCCACCGTCGTCTCACCGCTGACGCCGAGGGAGACCTGGCGGCCGAAGAGCAGCGTGTCCCCTACGGCGACGAGGTCGCGCGGCACGGCCGGGTGCTCGGTGTCGAGGCGTTCGGTGCCGGTGAGTTCCAGGCGGGTGGAGCCGAACTCCTCGGTGCGGCGGGCGTTGAGCGCCTCGGCACGGCGGGCGAGTTCGGCGGCCTGTGCGGCGAGGCGGTCGCGCAGGACCTCGTAGGTGCCGGTGTCCAGGCCGGTGGTCATGGGTCCCTCTCAGATTTTCAGGGGGTGAGTCCGGAACTGCCGTCCCCTGTGCGGCAGTTCCGGACTGTCTGTGGGGTCAGGCCGCTCAGGCCTTCGCCGGGTGCCCGTTGAGCGCCGCCAGCGGGGTGTCCGCCAGGCCCAACTCACCGGCCTTCTCCAGCAGTTGCCGTACCTGACCGGCGTCGGCCGTGTCCGAGGTCATCAGCTTCATCAGCAGCGCGGACACGGTGAGGTTCTGCACGTCGGCCGTGGAGACCGGGCCGAGGACGCGGGCGAGGTCGTCGCCGATGTTCGACGTACCGTCCAGCCACGGACGCGCCAACGCCTGTGCCGTATCGGAGTTCTGGACGAAGCCGTCGACGCTCTTGCCGAACGAGATCGACGAGATCAGCCGGTCGAAGAAGACCGAGTCGCCGCCGACGATGTCGATGTCGGCGTGCTCCAGGCCCGTCGCGAGAACCGTGGCCTGCGCTTCCGCGACCTGCCGCTGCACATCGAGCCCGGCCAGCCGGATCTCCTTCTCGGCCTGCAACCGCAGCCGGTACTCCTCGTGGCCGCGCGAGGCGTCGTCGAGGGCGGCCATCGCGGCGGCCTTCTCGGTGAGGCCCGCCGCCTCGGCCTTGAGCTTCTCGCCGATGCCGGTGGCTTCCGCGAGCGCGTTCGCCCGTACGCCTTCGGCCTGCGCGAGCACCTTCGCCTGCGCGCCCTCGGCTTCGGCGAGGGCCTTGGCCCGGGTGCCCTCGGCCTCCGCGCGCAGCCGGGCCTCGGCGCCTTCCGCCTCCGCGCGCAGCCGCGCCCCCGTGGCCTCGGCCTCCGCGCGGCCGGCCTTCACGGTGACCTCGGCCTCCTTGTCGCGGACCTGGACCTCGGCGAGTCCGGCCGCGGCGGCCTCCGCCTGGATGCCCTCGGCGAGCCGGAGCTTGGCGCGGGCGTCGAGGTCGGCGGACTTCAACCGGGCCTCGGCGAGGGTGAGTTGCTCACCGGCCCGGTGCTTGGCGGCGGCCTCCGCCGCCTCGGCCCCCTTGATGTCCTTGACCAGCTTCTCCTGCGCCTCAGCCTCGGCGGCGATGATCACGGCCTGACGGGTGCGCTCGGCCTCCTCGACCACCCGCAGCTTCTTGATGGCCTCCTCCTGCTCGGCGACCGTACGGTCCACGGCGATCCGTTCCCGGACCACGTCCGCGACCTCGCGCCGCTCCGCCTCGACCTCCTTGTCGCGGGCGATCCCGGACAGCGAGGTCTCCCGTTCCCTGGCGATGACTTCGAGGAGCCGGTCCTTCTCGATGCGCTCGTTCTCGACGGCGATGACCCGCTCGCGGTTCTTCTGCGCTACGGCTATCTCGCGGGCCTGGTTCTCGCGCTGGACGCCGAGTTGCTCCTCGGTACGGAGGAACGCGGTCTGCGCGCCCAGCCGTTCCTCCTCCTGCACCTTCGCGGTGGCGGCCTCCTCGCGTGCCCGCAGGACCTCCACCTCACGGCGCTGCTTGATCTCCGCCTCGGCCTGCCGGCGCTCCAGCTCCAGGATGGTCTCCCGGGCGTCGACGTTCTGCCGGGTGATCTCCTTCTGCTCGGTGCGCTGGAACTCGTTGGTGCGGACGTGCTCGATCGTCGTCAGCTCGGTGATCTTCCGGATGCCCTGCGCGTCCAGGATGTTCTGGTTGTCGAGCTGGGTCATCGGCGTCTGTTCGAGGAAGTCGATGGCCGCGTCGTCGAGGTGGTAGCCGTTGAGGTCGGTGCCGATGACCTGGATGATCCGGTCCCGGAACTCCTCGCGCTTGGTGTAGAGATCGACGAAGTCCAGCTGCTTGCCCACGGTCTTCAGCGCCTCGGAGAACTTCGCGGCGAAGAAGTCCTGGATCGCCACCGGGTCGCTCGCCGTCTGGGTGCCGATGGCCTGCGCGACCTTGATGACGTCCTCGACGGTCTTGTTGACCCGCACGAAGAAGCTGATGTGGATGTCGGCGCGGATGTTGTCCTGGCAGATCAGGCCCTCGCGCCCGGTGCGGCGGATCTCGATGGTCTTCACCGAGATGTCCATGAACTCGGCCTTGTGCAGCACCGGCAGCACGACCGCCCCGGTGAAGGTGACGTCGACCTTCTTCGTCTTGGAGACGATCAGCGCCCGCCCCTGCTCCACCTTCCGGAACAGCCGGCCGACCACCAGGAGCAGGGTGAGCGCGATGAGCAGGACAACGGCGACGAACACACCGATGCCGACGGTGATGGCGTTCATGACATGGGTCCCCAAGGGATGAGAAGGGTGATGAAACGGGCGTGGGCCAACAGGGGTTGACCAACAGGTGTAGGCAACAGGCGTGGGCAACGGCCGTAGGCCAACAGGCGTTGGCGGTCTATCCCTTCGTGCCCGGGCCGGTCCTCGGGTCCAGCGCGCTGTCGTAGGGCGCGACCCAGAAGAACTCGCCGACCTCGTCGTAGGCGTAGAGCAACCCCGTGCTGCCGCTGCCGAGCGCGCCCGCCCCGGAGTCGCCGTCCGTCTGCCGGACCTGGACCACCGCCGCCGCCCCGTCCGCCGCCCTGACCTCCGCCTGTCCGAACCCGGCGTCGACCCGCCCGGTGCGGATGGTGCAGGTCAGGCCGACGAAGTCGAGCCGCGAGGGCCCGTGTTCGTCGGGGAACAGGCGGTGCAGGGGTCGTACGAACAGCTTGGTCGCCTGCCAGGAGACGTACACCGTGCCGATCAGCACGACCACCCCGACCAGGACGCCGGCCGGGCCCGAAGGGACCAGCAGCACGCTCGCGCAGTAGCTGATCAGCCAGCCGACGGCGACGAACAGCGAGAAGGCGAAGGTCACCGGAACTCCGCCGAGCCACCGGCCGCCGAAGTGGGCCCGTGAGTGGACGTGGGCGTGCAGGTGGGCGTGTCCGTGCGCGTCGGCCGCGCCGAGCGCGACCAGCAGCCAGTAGAGGACGACCACGACGAGTGCCGCACTGAAGACGACGGCGGGAAACCCGATCGCGGCAGCGAGGAACGCCCCCATG
>NZ_JBLTJC010000513.1:0-6124 GCF_048158785.1 Streptomyces colwelliae
ACTCCGGATGGTGCCGTGGCACCCCAGCCCCGATCCGGAAGAAGCGCCCCCACATGCGACGTACCCCCACCCGACGCCTCCTGGCAGCCGCGCTGCTGGTCGCGTCCGTACTGGCCGCCCCGGTGATGGCGACTTCCGCCACCGCGACGGCAGCCACCGCCGCCGGCACTCCCACCAGCGTGGTCCACCCCCTGGGCATCGACCCGCACGACGGGCACGACCACTGCTCCTCCACCGGCCTCGGCCACGGCGTAACCGCCCGCCTCGACAAGGCCATCGCGGACGTCCGTAAGCAGGCCGCCATCCCCGGTGTCGCCGTAGGCCTGTGGATGCCGGGCAAGGGCTGCTACGTCCGGGCGACCGGCGTCGCCGACAAGGTCACGCGGCAGCCGATGAGCACCGACTTCTACTCGCGGATCGGCAGCGAGACCAAGACGTTCACGGTGACCGCGCTGCTCCAGCTCGTCGACGAGCGGCGGATCGGGCTCGACGACCCGATCTCGCGCTACGTCCACGGCGTGCCGAACGGCCGGCACATCACCCTGCGCCACTTGGCCGAGATGCGCAGCGGCCTGTTCCCGTACAGCGCGGACGCCGACTTCGCGCACGACCTGCTGAGCGACCCGACCCGCTCGTTCACCCCGCAGGAGCTGCTCGCGTACGGCTACAAGCACCGCAACACCGCCGCGCCGGGCAAGGTGTTCGTCTACAACAACAGCAACCTGGTCCTCCTCGGCCTGGTGATCGAGAAGGTCACCGGCCACCACGTCGCCGACGTCATCAACCGGCGGGTGCTGCGCCCGGCCCACCTGGACCAGACGTTGTTCCCCGACGGCCCGAACGTCCGCGAGTTCCCCGAGCCGCACGCGCACGGCTACACCAACCAGACGCTGACCGGCGCCGTCGCCGACTCCACGGACTGGAACCCGAGTTGGGCCTGGTCGGCCGGCGCGATGATCTCGACCATGCACGACCTGCGCAGCTGGGCGAAGACCGTCGCCACCGGGGAACTGCTCAGCCCCGAGACGCAGAAGCAGCGCCTGAAGACGCTGCCGACCGGATTCCCCGGCCTCACCTACGGCCTCGGCATCTTCGAGACCGGCGGCTGGATCGGCCACAACGGTTCCATCCCCGGCTACGAGTCCGTGACCGTCTACCTCCCCGCCCTCAAGGCGACCCTGGTCGTGCTGATCAACACCGACATCACCACCGGGGGCCAGGAGCCGTCCACCCTGCTCGCCCGCGCGATCACGCGGATCGCCACACCCGGTCACGTCTACGACGGCTCGGCCCCCACGCGCTAGAGACATCCCGCCCGCTCGACACCACACCCCCGGGTCATCGACCTGGGGGTTTCGTGTCGGTCCTGGTGGTCCCGCCATCCGTTTCGCCGTTCGGCCAATCCGGCCCCCGACCTGATCCGGATTACGCGTGAACCCCCGACCGGCGGGAGGAGACGTGACGGAGATGGCGATGGAGCGGACAGCGCGGTACGGGCGCCGGACCGCGGTGATCGGTGCGGGGGTGGCGGGGCTGACCGCCGCGTACATCCTGGGCCGGGCCGGTCACGTCACCCTGTACGAGGCCGACGACCGGCTCGGCGGGCACGCGCACACCCATGAGCTGACGTCGGCGCACGACGGGCGGGTGCACCGCGTCGACTCCGGTTTCATCGTGCACAACCGGCGCACCTACCCGCGCCTGCTGCGGCTCTTCGACGAACTCGGCGTCCCCACACAGGAGTCGGAGATGAGCATGTCCGTGCGGTGCGAGGGCTGCGGGCTGGAGTACGCCGGTGCCCGCGGCCCGGCCGGACTGTTCGCCCAGCCCCGCAACCTTCTGCGCCCCCGCTATCTGCGGCTGCTCGCCGAGGTGCCCCTCTTCCACCGCGCGGCCCGCCGCTTGCTGGCCCGGGGCGGTGAAGAGGCCCTCACCCTGGGGGAGTTCCTCGACCGGGAGGGCTACTCCCCTTATTTCCGAGCCCACTTCGTCACGCCGATGGTGTCGGCGGTGTGGTCCTGTGACGCGCTCACGGCCCAGCGCTACCCGGCCGCCTACCTGTTCCGCTTCCTGGAACACCACGGAATGCTGTCGGTGGGCGGATCTCCCGTGTGGCGCACGGTCAGTGGTGGTTCGGGAACGTACGTCGACCGGATCGCCAAGCACATCGGCGAGATTCGCACGTCCACCCCCGTGCGGTCCGTACGACGTCACGCCGACCGCGTCGACATCACCGCCGAGGACGGCAGCACCGAGTCCTACGACGCCGTCGTGATCGCCGTCCACCCGGACCAGGCGCTCCGGCTGCTCGCCGAACCGACCGAGCTGGAGCGGGAGTTGCTGGGCGCGTTCCCGTACTCCCGCAACACCACCCTCCTGCACACCGACACCCGGCTGCTGCCCCGCGCCCCGGGCGCCCGCGCCTCCTGGAACCACCTGATGCCGTCGTGTACGGCCGACTCCGGCCAGGTGCAGGTCAGTTACGACATGAACCGGCTCCAACGGCTCGATGCCAGCGAGACGTACGTGGTCACCCTGGGCGGCGAGGACCGCGTCGACCCCGGCCGGGTACTGGCCCGCATGGTCTACGAACACCCCGTCTACACCCCCGAGTCGGTGGCCGCGCAGCAGCGGCTGCCCGAACTCGCCGGTGACGTCTGCGTGTTCGCGGGCGCTTACCACGGCTGGGGTTTCCACGAGGACGGCTGCCGGTCGGGTGTCGAGGCCGCGGCGGCGCTGGGAGTGCGGTGGTGAACGCCGTACCCGCGCTCTACGCGTGCACGATCAGCCATGTGCGGACCACCCCACGGCGGTACGCGCTGCGGCACCGCACGTACATGTGGCTGATCGACCCCGACCACCCGCCCCAACTCCCGCGTGCACTCAGGCCCTTGGCCCGCTTCGACCCTCGGGACCACTTCACCGGCGACCGGCCCTCCATCCGGGCCGGTCTCGACGCCTTCCTCGCCGGGCACGGCGTCCACCTGGACGGCGGCCGGGTGCTGATGCTCACCCACGCCCGGGTGTTCGGCTACGTCTTCAACCCTCTGACCCTGTACTGGTGTTACGGCCCCGACGGGGAACCGGAACCGCGCTGCGTGGTCGCGGAGGTGCACAACACCTACGGCGGACGGCACTGCTACCTCCTGCGGCCGAACGAGGCCGGGAGCGCACGTGTGCGGAAGCGGCTCTACGTCTCCCCGTTCTTCCCGGTCGACGGCGGTTACCGCATGCGGCTGCCGGCGCCCGGTCCCCAACTCGCCCTGACCGTCCACCTGGAGCGCGACGGCGCCCGTGCTTTCACCGCGACGGTACGCGGCACCCGGCGCGAGGCGAGCACCGCGCGCCTGCTGCGGCTGGCGCTGCGCCACCCCTGGTCCACCCTGGCCGTGTCGGCCGCGATCCGCGTCCACGGCATCCGCCTCTACCTGCGGGGACTGCCCGTTCAGCCCCGAACCGACGACCACCGCGCCCCGGAGAACGTGACATGACGACAGCAGAACCCCGCACCACCACCCGCGTGCGTACCGCCGCCGTCGACCGCGCCCACTGGCCCGACATCGCCGCCGTACCGCCCGCCTCCCGCGTCCGTACGGCCCTCACCGCGGCCCTCGTCCGACGGGCCCTCGCCCAACTCCCGCTGCGGGCCCGGTTCGCAGGCGCCCCGGACGTCGGCAAGGGCGGCCCGCTGATCGATGTCCATGCCCCGGCCGCGTTCCACGCCCGTATCGGCGCCCACGGCCTGGTCGGGTTCGGCGAGTCGTACATGGCCGGTGAGTGGGACGCCCCCGACCTGGTGGCCGCCCTCACCGTGCTCGCCGGGAACGCCGCCGGGCTGATCCCGGCCCCGTTGCAACGGCTGCGCGCCCTGTGGGCACCACGTCACCCGCACGCCGAGCGCAACACACCCGACGGCTCCCGCGCCAACATCAGCCGCCACTACGACCTGTCCAACGAGCTCTTCGCCCTCTTCCTCGACGACACCCTCACCTACTCCTCGGCCGTCTTCCGGGGCTTCCCCGCGAGCCACGACCTCCTCGCGGCGGCCCAACACCGCAAGATCGACCGGCTGTTGGACCTCGCCGACGTGGGCGAGGGCACCCGGCTCCTGGAGATCGGCACCGGCTGGGGCGAACTCGCCCTGCGGGCCGCCGCCCGAGGCGCCCGCGTCACCTCGCTCACCCTCTCCCGCGAGCAGCGGGACCTGGCCGTGGAGCGGGTGCGCGCGGCCGGTCTCGACGACCGCGTCTCCATCGAACTGCGCGACTACCGCGAGGCAGTTGGGACGTACGACGCCGTCGTCAGCGTGGAGATGATCGAGGCGGTCGGCGCCGAGTTCTGGCCGGTGTACTTCCGCGCCCTGGACCAACGGCTCGCGGCGGGCGGCCGGTTGGCGCTCCAGGCCATCACCATGCCGCACGAACGGATGCTCGCCTCCCGGGACACCTTCACCTGGATCCACAAGTACGTCTTCCCCGGCGGCCTCATCCCGTCCACCGAGGCGGTCGAGGAGACCGCCCGCGACCACACCGGCCTGCGCCTCGCCCGCCGCGACGCCTTCGGCGCCCACTACGCCGAGACGCTGCGCCTGTGGCGCGAACGGTTCACCGAGCGGGCCGGGGAGGCGGCGGCGCTCGGCTTCGACGAGGTTTTCCACCGCCTGTGGACGTTCTATCTCGCCTACTCCGAGGCCGGGTTCAGGTCCGGCTATCTCGACGTACAGCAGTACTTGTTCACCAAGCCGCACCCCGGCGGGCGGGACGACCGGTGAACGGCCTCTCGTCCGGCTTCCCCTGGAGCGCGTTCGCGCTCAACCTCGCCTGGTCCGCCGCCGCGGCTCTCGCGGTCATGCTCGTCACGTTCGCCGTCGCGGTGCGGTTGGGTGTGCACCGGATCGTCGACATGGCGTGGGGCCTCGGCTTCACGGCGGCGGCCGGTGTGACCTTCACCGTCTCCGCCGGTGAGGGGGATCCCGTACGACGGCTGCTGGTGACGGTGCTGACGGCGGTCTGGGGGCTGCGGCTGGCGGTCCACATCGCCCGCCGGGGCCGGGGCCACGGCGAAGACCCGCGCTACGAGGCGCTGTTGGCCAAGGCGCCCGGCAACCGGAACGCGTACGCCCTGCGCATGGTCTACCTCCTCCAGGGCGCGCTGGTCTGGCTGGTGTCCCTGCCCGTGCAGGCCGCGCAGTACGTGCCGGGTCGGCCTTCGGCGCTCAACTACGTTGCCGGTACGGCGGTGTGGGCGGTCGGCATCGGGTTCGAGGCGGTCGGGGATGCCCAACTGGCCCGTTTCCGCGCCGACTTCGCGAACCGGGGCCGGATCATGGACAGCGGCCTGTGGTCCTGGACCCGGCACCCGAACTACTTCGGCGACTTCTGCGTGTGGTGGGGCCTGTTCCTGCTCACCTGCGACTCCTGGGCGGCGGCCGCCGTGTCCGTCGTATCCCCGCTGGTGATGAGCCTGTTGCTGACCCGGGGCAGTGGAAAACGGCTGCTGGAACGGCACATGGCCGACCGTCCCGGATACGCCGAGTACCGTGCCCGCACCAGCGGTTTCCTCCCGCGCCCGCCGGGACGTGAGTGAGCTAGGAGCACCTCATCGAGCCACAGCACGGCAGCACCGAACACACGGACGTGTGGCCTTCGTTGAGGGTGCGTCGACGTCCGCCGCACCCCCGAGCCGCCGTCCTCGTCCTGCACGGCGGCCAGGAGACGAGCGAACGCCCTGCCCGCCCCTGGCAGTTGGCCGCGCTGCGCATGGGCCCGGTCGTGCGCGCGGTGACCGCCGCGCTCCCGCACCAGGACGTCCTGATCGCCCAGGTCCGCTACCGCCTCCGCGGCTGGAACGGCGACCGCGCCGACCCGGCCCACGACACCCTGCGCGCGCTGGACGCCCTCGCCGAACTCACCGGCCCCGTACCGACCGTGCTCCTCGGCCACTCCATGGGCGGCCGCGCCGCCCTCCGCGCCGCCGGTCACCCACTCGTGACGGGCGCGGCACGGACGGGCTGGCCGGCGTGCACACCCTGCGCACCCTGGACGACGCCCGCGCCCTGCGCGACGAACTCGCCCTGGGTGGACGGCTGGTGGTGATCGGCGGCGGGTTCATCGGCGCCGAGGTC
>NZ_JBLTJC010000514.1:0-6104 GCF_048158785.1 Streptomyces colwelliae
CGGAACCCCAACTCCCCCTCTAGAACCCCAACTTCCGCAACTGCCGAGGATCCCGCTGCCAGTCCTTCGCCACCTTCACATGCAGGTCCAGGAAAACCGGCGTACCCAGCAACGCCTCGATCTGCTTACGGGACTTGATGCCGACCTGCTTCAGCCGCGCACCCTTCGGCCCGATGATGATGCCCTTCTGACTGGGCCGCTCGATGTACACGAACGCATGGATGTCGAGAAGCGGCTTGTCGGCGGGCCGGTCCTCGCGAGGCAGCATCTCCTCGACCACAACGGCGATGGAGTGCGGAAGCTCGTCCCGAACCCCCTCCAGCGCGGCCTCCCGGATCAACTCCGCGATCATGACCTGCTCGGGCTCGTCGGTGAGATCGCCCTCGGGGTAGAGGGCCGGCCCCTCCGGCAGCAGCGGAATGAGCAGATCGGCGAGCAGATCCACCTGCTGGTCCGCGACCGCGGACACCGGCACGATCTCCGCCCACTCGAAACCGAGCTCCTTACCGAGCTGATCAATAGCAATCAACTGCTCGGCAAGGGTCTTGGAGTCGACCAGGTCGGTCTTCGTGACGATCGCGATCTTCGGCGTCTTCTTGATGGACGCCAGTTCCTTCGCGATGAAACGGTCCCCCGGGCCGAGCTTCTCGTTCGCGGGCAGGCAGAAGCCGATGACGTCGACCTCGGCCCACGTCGTACGCACGATGTCGTTGAGGCGCTGCCCGAGCAGCGTGCGCGGCTTGTGCAGCCCAGGCGTGTCCACCAGGATCAGCTGCGCGTCCGGCCGGTGCACGATGCCGCGGACCGTGTGCCGCGTGGTCTGCGGCTGGTTCGCGGTGATCGCCACCTTCTGGCCGACCAGAGCATTCGTAAGGGTGGACTTGCCCGCGTTGGGGCGGCCCACGAAGCAGGCGAAGCCGGCGCGGTGGGGAGCCTCCGACGACGCGGACGGCTTGGATGACGGGGTACGAACGCTCATGGCGCCCATTGTCCCTGATCCACAAGCTCCCGCCGCACAACAGTCCACCCGTGCCCACCACGGTGAGCTTCCGGAAACCCAACCGCAACGAAACGTCACGGAAACACCCCTGTACACAACCGGAAACCAGCGCCGGTGACCCTCTGACGAGCCCCCACACCGTTGGAGACAACCGTGCCCCTCTCCGTCACCGAAGCCGTCACCGAAGCCGCCGCACTCGCCGCCGGCCGCATCGACACCGGCGACACCGCCTGGCTGCTCGCCGCCACCGCCCTCGTCCTGCTGATGACCCCGGGCCTGGCCCTCTTCTACGGCGGCATGGTCCGCACGAAGAGCGTCCTCAACATGCTCATGATGAGTTTCGTGTCGATCGCCCTGGTCACGGTGGTGTGGCTGGCGGCCGGCTATTCGCTCGCGTTCGGCGACGACATCGGCGGCGGACTGATCGGGGATCTCACCCACGCCGGCATGGCGGGCCTCGGCCCGGACGCCGTCCACGGCACCGTCCCCACCCTCCTCTTCGCCACCTTCCAGCTCACCTTCGCGATCATCACGGCCGCGCTGATCAGCGGCGCGGTCGCGGACCGGGTGCGGTTCGGGGCGTGGCTGGTCTTCGTACCCGTCTGGGCGCTCCTCGTATACGTTCCCGTGGCGCACTGGGTATGGGGCCCGGGCGGCTGGATCGCGGCGCACCTCGGCGCCCTCGACTTCGCGGGCGGCCTCCCGGTCGAGATCACGTCCGGTGCCTCGGGTCTGGCCCTGTGCCTGGTGGTCGGCCCCCGCCTCGGCTTCAAAAAAGACGCCATGCGCCCGCACAACCTCCCCATGGTGATGCTGGGCGCGGGCCTGCTCTGGTTCGGCTGGTTCGGCTTCAACGCCGGTTCCGCCCTCGGCGCCAACGGCCTCGCCGCCGCGGCCTTCCTCAACACCCTCACCGCCGGCTGCACCGGCCTCCTCGGCTGGCTCTTCGTCGAGCAGAAACGCGACGGCCACCCCACCACCCTGGGCGCCGCCTCGGGCGCGGTCGCCGGCCTGGTCGCGATCACCCCGTCCTGCGGCTCGGTCTCCCTGCTAGGTGCGCTCGTGATCGGCCTCGCCGCCGGTGCCGTCTGCTCGTACGCGGTCGGCTGGAAGTTCAAGCTGAACTACGACGACTCCCTCGACGTCGTCGGCGTCCACCTGGTCGGCGGCATCATCGGCACCCTCCTGATCGGCGTCTTCGCCACCACCGAACTGACCGGGAAGACCGACGGCCTCCTCTACGGCGGCGGGCTCGCCCAGCTCGGCAGGCAGCTGGTGGCCGTGGTCGCCGTAGGGGCGTACGCCTTCCTCGTGACGTACGGCATCGGGAAGCTGCTGGACCGGCTGATGGGCCTGCGGGCGAGCGAGGAGGAGGAGCGGACGGGTCTGGACCTTACGGTGCACGCCGAGACCGCATACGATCACGGCGTCCTGGGCCATGGAGCCCCGGTCGGCGCATCCCCCCCCTCCGCTCAGAAGGTCAGCACCCAGGCATGAAGCTCATCACCGCGATCGTCAAGCCGTACCGCCTCGACGAGGTCAAGACGGCGCTCCAGGAGCTCGGCGTGCACGGCCTGACCGTCACCGAGGCCAGCGGCTACGGCCGGCAGCGCGGCCACACCGAGGTGTACCGCGGCGCCGAGTACCGCGTCGACCTCGTCCCCAAGGTGCGGATCGAGGTCGTCGTCGACGACGCGGACTCGGACGCCGTGATCGACGCGATCGTCAAGGCCGCGCAGACGGGGAAGATCGGGGACGGGAAGGTGTGGTCGATTCCGGTCGAGACGGTCGTACGGGTTCGGACGGGCGAACGCGGCCCCGACGCGCTCTGACCGCGAGCACTCCCCCGACGAACCCGACCGCGAGCAGCAGCAGCGCCGCGAGCCACGGCAGCGCGAAGAACGACGCGCTCGCCGACTGCTTCGTGCCCGGCGCACTCGCGGTCAACGTGATGTCACCCCAGTCGAGTTGGGGCGAGCCCTTCCACGGCTCGCTCAGCTTCACGCTCTGTCCCGGCAGCAACTCGGCGGGGATACGGGTCAGTCCACGCGAGAGCAGCGTCCGGCCGAACAGCCCCTGCGCCTTCAACGTCACCTTCGGATCGAGGGTGACGTTCCCGGTGTTGTGCAGCGTGTAGGAGATCGTCGCGTCGCTGTCCCCCAACCCCGGTACCAGCGGCTGGTGATGGGACACATGCACGTGTTCCACGGCGAGTGCGGGCAGCGTAGGGCCGCTCACCCGGAGGTAGACGCGGGCACCGACGGCCCGCTGCACACCGAGGGCGAGTGATCCGTCGCCCTTGTCGACGCGTTCGTCGAGGGCGACCAACGCGCCCGGGTGGTCGCCCGGTTCGGCGCCTTCGGGCACGTGCAGGGTGAACGGCACGACAACTGTCTTGTGGGCGGGCACAGTTACCCGGGACTTGGCGGGCTTCGCCCACGCCCCCACCCCACGCATCGTCTCTTTCACGGTCCGCACCGCGAACCCGCCGTCACGCGCGGTGTTGTAGGCATCGGCCGCGTACAGCCGGAAGGTGAGCGGCTTCGCCGTCTTGTTGGCGACGAGCATCTTGTCCTGGATGGTCTGGCCGGGGTCGGCGGAGAGATAGAAGTACGGCCGCGCGGTGAGCTGCGAGGCGGCCGGGTAGACGGACCAACTGCCGTTGTCGGCCGCGTGGGCGGAGGGCGCGGCGAGCACTCCGAAACAGAGGCCGAGGCAGAGGCTCAGGAGGAGGACGTACAGCTTGCGCATGGGTGCGGACCCCCCACGGACGAGGTGTGGCGGTCGGGCGGGTGCGGGCGCCCGGCCACCGGAAACGAGTGGGACGGTCAGGTGAGCGTCAGCGTGAGCACACCGGAGTACGAGCCCGGAGGCGTGAACGCCGGTACGTTCAGGGAGAGTCCGGCGTCGACGGTGAACTCGCCGCCGGTGAGCGTGCCGTCGGGCGTGGACGCGAGCGTCGCTCCCGAACTGCCCACCGTGCCCGCCGAACCCGCGACGCAGGTGCTCGGGCTGCCCGCCTTGGTGGCGCAGGCGGGTGTCCAACTCAGCGCCCCGGCATCGATCTTGGCGCCGGGACCGGTGAAGTCGGTGACCTTGCCGGTCAGGGACCAGCCCGCGGGTCCGCCGCGGAAGTCCTGGACCGTCACCGTGTTGAGGGCGCCCGTGGAGGCACCGCCCTTGCCGAAGTCGACCGCGGAGAGGCCCACGGCGTCCCCGGCCTGCGCCATGGACAGCGTGCCCGCCTTGACGGAGGTCGTCAGCTTCTGACTCCCCGGCGGAACGGGTGTGGTGTCGTTGACGACGTAGGCGGCCGGCCCGGCACCCAGGTCGTCGGTCCACGCATTGCCCTCGTACGCGACGATCCCGGTGGTCGTCTTGTCGCTGACGACGAGCGAACCACTGATGGCGCCGGCGGCGCTGGCCGTGACGGTCGCCGTGTCCGCGGTCTGGGCGGTACCGGACCGCCCGGCCAGGGTCACGGAGGCACCCGGGGTGAAGTTGCTGCCGGTCACGGCGACGCTGTCACCGGCGTTCCCGGAAGCCGAACCCAGGCTGATCGCACGGGTGTTGACCGGAACGGTGGCGGTCGCGGTGACGGTCTCGGAGACCGGCGCCGGCGGGTTCGTCACCGTGCAGGGGGTGTCCAGCTCCAGGATGTAGCTGGTGTGGATGTTGTAGTCGCCGGGCGAGAGGGTGATCGCGCCCGGGGTGGTGACCGTGAAGGTGCCGGTCATGGAGAACGACGGGAAGGCGCCGTTGCCCGGCACCGGGTCGTTCTTCTTGGGCCCGGCCACCGTGAGGCTGCCGGTCTGGGCCCCGCCGAGGGCGACCTTCCCGGTGGGCGTCATGATGTCGGCCGGCAGGGCGATCGCGGTGGGGTTGCTGGCGGCGGGCTTGACCACCGTGTACGTCACGGTGACGGTGTCGCCGACCTTCGGCGCGGTGTTGTCCACCGTGATCGCGGCGGTCGTGGTGCCGTCGATCGGCGGGATGCCCGCGATCGCCGGCGGGATGCAGTGCGTGGCGAAGTCCACGTTCGTGGACGCACCGGCCGGACAGGCCAGCGCGCCGCCCGTGGCGACCGCGAGCGCGGTCACCCCGAGCAATGACGCCCAACGGCGTCTTCGGGATGTCGTAGCCATGGCTGGGCCCCCTCCTGAGGACGATGGGCGCGGCGGCTCGTCTGCGCCCACAGGGGGCATTGATGTGGGGATCGCGTGAGAAGTCAATGCACACACCCAAACAAACTGATGGGCCGTCAGCTCCCGTCAACAGCGGGAACCGACGGCCCAGTTGAGCCCGTGGGGGGAATTCTCAGCGGAATCCTGGGGGGAGTTCTCAGTCGAACACGAACGGACCCGGCGACTGCGGTCCGGTGGCCGTGCACGTGACGGCGATCCCGAAGATCGTCATCTGGAGCGACCCGCCGTACGCCTCCAGACTGTCGCCGGAGGCCACGGTCCCGTCGAGCGGACCGACGGTGACGGCGTCGCCGGTCGCCATGGCCGGGTTCTTCGTGCCGGTGAAGACGGTGGTGCCACCACTCGCGTTCTCGAACGTGAAGGTGGAGGAGATGGAGTCCTGCGACAGGGCCAGCGGCGCCGTGATGGAGGAGGTGATAGTGACCGTGGCCGCGGTGCCGTCCTGCGTGGCGGTGAGCGTCGCCGCGCCACCGCCGAAGATGCCGCAGTCCGCGGTGATCGTCGCCGTCTGGGGAGTGACGGCGAGCGCACTCGGCGCGAACGCCAGCGAGACGGCCGCGAGGACCCCCGTCACCAGTGCCGCACCGGTACCGATCCGCTTGCTTCTCAGCGTGCCTTTCATGGGTCTGGTTCCCTTCCCGTGTCTGGGAATGCCATGTGGGGACGGACGGACCAACAACCCCAGAAACCCCTCACGAACGCGGTGCGGTGCGCCACGCGAGCGAGAATCTGACGGTCCGTCGGAACTTACGGTTCCATTGATGCGCGGGAGCGTCAGCAGCAGGGCCGTCGCGCCGAGCAGCGCGGCCAGCCGTCTTATCGCCTTCATGGGTCAAGTCCCCTTCGCCGTGGCCTGGTTGGCGCGTTGTTGGCGGCAGCAGCGTAGGGCGAAGGGGTTA
>NZ_JBLTJC010000515.1:0-6081 GCF_048158785.1 Streptomyces colwelliae
GGCGGCGAGGGCGGGCCGGCGGGCGGAGCCGCGGGCATCGGCGGCGACAGGTTCACGGGCGGTCCGGAGGGCGGTGGCATGGTCGCGGCCGGTGTCGCCTGCTGCGGCTCGTCCACGGTGATGCCGAAGTCGGTCGCCAGTCCTTCGAGTCCGCTGTCGTAGCCCTGGCCGACGGCCCGGAACTTCCAGGCTCCCTGGCGGCGGTAGAACTCGCCGAGCACGAAGGCGGTCTCGACCGTCGCGCCCGCGCTGTCGAAGCGGGCGGCCACGGTGTTCTGTACGGCGTCCCGGACCTCGATGTACAGGTCGGGGACCTGGCCGAACGTTCCGCCGTCCGCGGAGGCGGCGAGGACGATGCGGTCGACGGCGGGCTCCACGCGCGCGAGGTCCACCAACAGGGTGTCGGTCAACCGTCCGCCGGCGTTGCCCTTGCCCTCGTGGCGGACCGCGCCGGAGGAGTGGGTGGGCTGGTTGTAGAAGACGAAGTCCCTGTCGGAGCGGACCTTTCCCTCGACCAGCAGCAGGGCCGAGGCGTCCGCGTCGGGTACGCCGGGCCCGGACCGCCAGCCCAGTTCGACGCGCAGTGCCGTCGTCGGCACCGGAACATTCGATCCCTTCGGCATCGACATGTCTGCCCCCATCACGTGTCGCCGTGCCAGGACACGCCCCGGCAGCCCATCGGGTGTCTACCCGCACAACCTATTCCCCGGGGCGCCGAACGCCCATGAGGGGCGCGGCAACACCGTCGGCCAACCGCTGGTAACCCGCCGGGAACTTGGCTTTTACCCGATCCGAACACGGGTTGATGCCCTTTTTTGGCAAGTTCGCTCGCATTGGGGATCCCATGCCACTGCCGACACGGAAAACAACCCTCTAATCGGTCTCCCCAACCAGCACATCGTGGGCTTAACTTATGTGCCATGACCTCCCCCCGCTCCACTTATGGCGGCGGCTACTACTCCGCCTCCTTCCCGGACACCCCGATCTACGACTCCCTCGTGGCCGAGCGGGGTACCCCGCAGATCGCCCCGATCCGGGTCCCCGCCGCCTACGACATGCCGGGGAGCAACCTGCCGGCGCTCCCGTCAGCACTGCCCGCCCTCCCGGCGGGTCCCTCGCAGAACTACGGCTATCCGCAGGCCCAGCAGCCCTCACCGCTGCAGCAGGCGCCCGCCGCCTACATCCCGCAGCAGGCCCCGCCGCGCGGCTACCCCGGCCAGCAGCAACAGCAGCCGCGTCCGATGGCGGCTCCGGCCGGCTACGAGGCGATGCGTCCGGCGGCTCCCCGCCCGGCCCCGGCGCCGTACCAGCAGGACCCGTACAACAACCAGCAGCAGTACCGCGGCGGTTACTGATCCGCACCCTGCGTTGTCGGTGCCACCTGGCACGATGGAGCGATGGGGAATGCGGAGCTGCGGTCGATCCACGTTCATCCGGTCAAGGCACTCCGGGGTTTCTCGCCCCGGGAGGCTCTCGTGGAGCCTTGGGGGCTGGCCGGGGACCGACGCTGGGTGCTGATCGACGACGGGGGAAAGGTCGTCACGCAACGCGAGCACCCGCGTCTCGCACTGGCCGCCGCCGAGCTTCTGCCCGGCGGCGGTGTTCGTCTGTCCGCGCCCGGCCGTGACCCGCTGACCGTGCCCGTTCCGGAGCCGGTCACCACCGTGGCGATGGAGATCTTCGGTACCAAGGTCGACGCGGTGCCGGGGCGGGACGCCGCGCACATCTGGTGCAGCGACCATCTGGGCTTCGGCGTGCGTCTCGTCCACATGGACGATCCCGCCACGCGCAGGCCCGTCGACCCGCACTACGCGCTGCCCGGTGAGACCGTCAGTTTCGCCGACGGCTATCCGCTGCTGCTGACCTCCGAGGCCTCCCTCGACGCCCTCAACTCCCTTGTCGCGCAAGGGGATCACCCGGCCGAAGGTCCGCTTCCCATGAACCGGTTCCGGCCCAATGTGGTCGTGGCGGGCACCGCCGCCTGGGCCGAGGACGACTGGTCGGGCGTCGTGATCGGCGAGGTCTCCTTCCGTGTCGCGAAGAAGTGCGGGCGCTGCGTCGTGACCACCACTGACCAGGCCACCGCCGAGCGCGGCAAGGAGCCCCTGCGCACCCTCGCCCGGCACCGTCGCATCGGCGGCAGGCTCGTCTTCGGGCAGAACCTGGTGCCCCGGTCGACCGGCACGATCCGCGTCGGTGATCCGGTCCGGATTCTCGCGTAGGCGGAGTTGTGCCGATGAGCGCGCGAGGTTCCGCCGAAGAGCCCGCGAGGCGGGAACCCTCCCCGTGGGCCCGGTCGTTGAGATCCCGTGAGAAGTTCGTGAGAGGCCCGGTGAGAGGTGATTTCGCTCTCTCTTTGCCGGGGCTCTTGGGTGAACGGCCGGGCGTGGAGTTATCACGGAGCGGGAAGGGGGTGCGGGACTGTGGGAGCAATCAGGGGTGTGTGGCGTTGGCGGCGCAATCCGCTGCGTCGCGCGACCGATCTGGTCGAGGCCTGGCTGGCCCTCGTGGTCCTGCTGCTGGTGTTGGTCGCCGCACCCGTGATCGGTTCGCTCGTCGGCGGGGTCGCGCAGGACACTCTGCAGCGGTCGGTGCGGGAGCAGCGCGCGGACCGGCACGTCGTGACGGCGACGGTGGTCAAGAAGCTGAAGGGGGCGGAGCTCGACCCCGACCCCGACTCGGCCACCGCGCGGGACATCCGCAGCAAGGTCCTCGCCGACTGGACCGCCCCGGACGGCACCGCCCACCACGGCACGGTGATGGCGAACCTCAACACCCCGCACGCGGGTGACCACTTCAGGCTCTGGACGGACCAGGGCGGGCACATAGTGGCCCGCCCGCTGGACTCGGCCACGGCGACGACGCACGCCGTGCTCGCCGGGCTCGGCGCGGCACTGCTGACCGCCGGGCTCGTCGACAGCGCCAGACGGTTCGTGCTGTGGCGCATGGTCCGCCGCAGGTACGCCCGTTGGGACCGCGCATGGGAGCGGGCGGGCCCGGACTGGGGCCGGACCGGCACCGGCAGCTGACAGCCTTCCGGCTCTGGTCAACCCACCGCCCGCACGCACGCTACGGTGGACCGGCGAAGGCTTCGGCATCAACCCGCGTACCACGAGGTGGGGGCACAGCAGCGCCATGGCACAGGGCACGGTCCAGGTGACGCACACCGGTACATCGAGGTGGCGGCGCCGCACAGGTGAGTACGCGTCGCTCGCCGCCGCCCTGGAGGCCGCGGCCGAGGGAGACGTCCTCACCGTCGCTCCCGGCACCTACCGGGAGAACCTCGTCGTACAGCGGTCGGTGACCCTGCGCGGCCCTGAGGGTTCGCCCGGCTCGGTGCGCATCGCGCCCCTGGACGGCGTGCCGTTGACCGTCCGCGCCTCCGCCGTGGTCCAGGACCTGCATGTCGAGGGCCAGGACTCGGCCGCGCCCGCGCTCCTTGTCGAGGAGGGCGCACCGGAGTTGACGGACCTTCGGATCGTCACGCGCTCCGCGTCCGGCATCGAGGTGCGCGGCGGTGCCCGCCCCACCGTGCGGCGCTGCACCGTCGACAACCCGGCCGGCATCGGGATCGCCGTACTCGACGGCGGTGGCGGGGTGTTCGAGGAGTGCGAGGTCGTCTCGGCCGGCCAGGCGGGCGTCGCGGTCCGCGGCGGCGGCCACCCGCGCCTGGAGCGCTGCCGCGTCCACCACACCTCAGGGGTGGGCCTGTCCGCCACAGGCGAGAACTCCTCGCTGGAGGCGGTGGGTTGTGAGGTCTACGAGACGCGCGGCAGCGGCGTCCAGATCACCGGCCGGGCCACCGCGCACCTCACCGACTGCGATGTGCACCGTACGACCGCCGACGGCGTCACCCTCGACACCGACGCGGTGCTGACGCTGGCCGACTGCCGCATCCACGACATCCCGGAGAACGCGGTGGATCTGCGTTCCCGTTCGGTCCTGACGCTGACCCGGACGACGGTGCGTCAGTTCGGGCGCAACGGACTGTCGGTGTGGGACCCGGGCACGCGCGTGGACGCCAACCAGTGCGAGATCTTCGACAGCACGGGCGACTATCCGGCGGTGTGGGTCAGCGACGGCGCGACCGTGGTCCTCGACTCGTGTCGGGTACACGACGTACCGGACGCGCTGTTCGTGCTCGACCGCGGCTCGCGCGCGGACGTCGTCGACAGCGACATCTCCCAAGTGCGCAACACAGCCGTGTCGGTGAGCGACGGCGCGACCGCACAGCTCGACGACTGCCGGATCAGGGACGCAGCCACGGGCGCGTGGTTCCGCGACCACGGCAGCGGCGGCACCCTGAACAACTGCACCGTGGACGCCACCCAGACCGGCGTGATCGTCACCAAGGGCGCCGACCCCACCATCGAGCGCTGCACGGTCGACTCCCCCGCCGAGGCGGGCTTCTACGTCTCCGCGGGCGGCCGGGGCACCTTCCTGGGCTGCCGCGTGACGGGCAGCGGCGGCTACGGCTTCCACGTCATAGACGGCTGTCGTACGACGCTGAAGAAGTGCCGTACGGAGCGGTGCGCGCGCGGCGGTTACGAGTTCGCGGACGCCGGTCCGGACGCGGCACCCGGCACGGGCCCGGTCGTCGAGGACTGCGCGAGCGACGAGAGCGGCCTCAAGCCGCCCACCGCCCACGAGACGGCCGTGGAGACGGCGAGCCAGTCGACGAGCGTGCTGGGCGCGATCCCCGGCCAGCGCACGGCCGAGCAGGACCCGCTGATCACCGCGACGGACCCGGAGAAGGAGTCACGGTCCTCCAAGGCCGTCCTCGGTGAACTCGACGCGCTGGTCGGCCTGGACAGCGTCAAGCGCGAGGTGCGCGCCCTCACCGACATGATCGAGGTGGGCCGCCGCCGCCAGCAGGCCGGCCTCAAGGCGGCCTCCGTCAAACGGCACCTGGTCTTCACCGGCTCCCCCGGCACCGGCAAGACGACGGTCGCCCGGCTCTACGGCGAGATCCTCGCCTCCCTCGGAGTCCTGGAGAAGGGCCATCTCGTCGAGGTGTCCCGGGTCGACCTGGTCGGCGAGCACATCGGCTCCACCGCGATCCGCACCCAGGAGGCCTTCGACAAGGCGCGCGGCGGAGTCTTGTTCATCGACGAGGCGTACGCCCTCTCCCCGGAGGACTCGGGACGCGACTTCGGTAAAGAAGCCATCGACACGCTCGTGAAGCTGATGGAGGACCACCGGGACGCGGTCGTGGTGATCGTCGCGGGCTACACGGCGGAGATGGAGCGGTTCCTGTCCGTCAACCCCGGTGTGGCGTCCCGTTTCTCACGGACCATCACCTTCAGCGACTACAACCCCGAGGAGCTGCTCAGGATCGTCGAGCAGCAGGCCGAGGAGCACGAGTACCGGCTGGCCGAGGGCGCGTCCGAGGGGCTGACGAAGTACTTCACGGCGATCCCGAAGGGCGCCGCGTTCGGCAACGGCCGCACCGCGCGCCAGACCTTCGAGGCGATGGTGGAGCGGCACGCGAGCCGGGTCGCCCAGTTCGAGGAGCCGAGCACGGACGACCTGACCCTGCTCTACGCGGACGACCTGCCCGAGCTGCCCTGAGGCGGCACCTCGGGCCGCAGCCGGGCCAGCAGCCGCTCGCGCTCCTCGGCGAACACCGGGTCGGCCTGGTAGTCGGAGTGGCCGAGGATCGGCGCGGGCAGCGGATGCCGTGCCGTACGGCCGTACTCCAGGGGGTCCTTGAGGGGTGGTTCGTGGTCGACCTCGGGGCCGCGGTCGCCGGACACGCGCACCGGGCCGCCGATGGGGTCGGTGAGCCGGTACAGATTGCGCCAGCAGTCGACCTCGCGGTGCAGCCGGCTGAGCGCGGCCGGTCCGAAGTGGGCCGGGAACCAGCGGCCGTAGAGGCGCTCCAGGGGTGAGCCGTAGGTGAGCAGGGCTACGCGTTTGCGCTGGGCCGGCTTGAGTTGCCAGGCCGCGGCCGCGGCGAGGACGCTGCCCTGGGAGTGGCCCGAGAGGACGAGGCGGCCGCCGGTGGCGCGGGTCCAGGTGGCGATCCGCCAGGTCAGGTCGGGCACCGCGCGCTCGGCGTAGCAGGGCGGGGCGAAGGGG
>NZ_JBLTJC010000516.1:0-6039 GCF_048158785.1 Streptomyces colwelliae
AGGTGGAGGGGTGGGCGGCGGCGATGTGGTTCACGGACGCGGCGAGGTCATGCGCGAAGACGAGAACGGGCGTCACGCGTGCGTGCGTCGACGGCTTCATGAACCGGAGCGAGAACTACACCGCCGACGGCCTGCTGGTTCCCGTCTCCTTCGGGCGGCTCGCCGAACCGCCCACCACACGCAGGACGTGTCTGTCGGTGGCCCGCTGGCAGGACGGCAGAGGGTGGGTCCCGCAAGGGGACATGAACCGCACGTGTTTCGAGGTGCCGCAACTGCCGTACCGCCCCTGACGCAGGCCGCCGTAGACACACGGCCGCCCTCGATCCGGACCGTCCTTGATAGAGACTTCGACCATGTTGGAGACCTCGGCACGACTCCTGCGGCTGCTCTCGCTGCTCCAGGCCCACCGCGAGTGGTCCGGCGCCGACCTGGCCGACCGACTGGGGGTCACCCCGCGCACCGTGCGCCGGGACGTGGACCGGCTGCGGGAGCTGGGGTATCCCGTCAACGCCAGTCCCGGCACGGGCGGTGGCTACCAGCTGGGCGCGGGCGCCGAGTTGCCGCCGCTGCTGCTGGACGACGACGAGGCGGTCGCCGTGGCGGTCGGGCTGCGGACCGCCGCCGGGCAGGGCATCGAGGGCATCGGCGAGACCTCCGTACGCGCCCTCACCAAGCTCGAACAGGTGCTGCCGAGCCGGTTGCGCCGCCGGGTGGGCGCCCTGAACGCGTTCACCGTGCCGATGCTGCACAACACGCTGCCGTCCGCCGTCGACCCCGCCGTCCTGACCGAACTGGCCGCCCTGTGCCGGGACGCCGAGCGGCTGCGCTTCGACTACGAGAGCCACGGCGGCGTCCCGACCCGCCGCAGCGTCGAACCGCACCGCCTGGTGTGCACCGAGCGCCGCTGGTACCTGGTCGCCTGGGACCTGGACCGCGAGGACTGGCGCACCTTCCGCGTCGACCGCGTCACGCCCAGGCCGCCGCACGGGCCGCGCTTCACCCCGCGCCCGGCACCGGCCGAGGACCTCGCCGCGTACGTCTCGAAAGGGGTCTCCACGCGCGCGTACGCCTCGCACGCCGTCGTACGGCTGCTCGTGCCCCTCCAGGAGGCGGCCGAGCGGATCTCACCGTCCGGCGGGACCCTGGAGGCGGACGGACCGGACGCCTGTCTGCTGCGGACCGGGGCCCCGAACCTCGACCTGATGGTGATCCACGTGATGATGATGGGCTTCGAGTTCGAGGTCCTGGAGCCCGTCGAGCTGACCGGGACGATCAGGACGGCCAGGGACCGTTTGTCCCGGGCGCTGGACCGGGACGGCAGGGGAGCCCACGGCGATTCTGTGCCGGAACGGTGAAACTCTTATGCGGCGTCAGCTCCCGCCGTACCGCACGGAATCGGAATGGAAAGGGGCGCCCGGCCGGTTCTCGCGGCACTTTCCGCCGGGCTATTCGGAGAGCCGGACCGACATGCGGGAATTACGTTCGAATGCCTGCGGAAGGCGTACGGAACCGCTCATACGTGTGAGGGAGGCTGAACAAAACACACGTCCTGATCCTGTGACAGAAGTGTGACCGGAGAGGGACGGAGTGAGCGGAAGAGGGGCTAGCGTGGCGGGCATGGCATCCATTCCGACTCCACCGGCAGAGCCCCAGGACAACCCGAACAGCTATGTGGGTCTCGACGCGACAGAGGCCGAGCGGCTCGCGCGGGAGCGCGGGTGGTCGAGCGTGCGGTCGCTGCCGCCGGGGGCCGTCATCACCATGGAGTTCCGGGCGGGGCGGCTCAACTTCGAGGTCAAGGACGGCAGGGTCGCGCGCGCCTGGAAGGGCTGAGCGCACACGTTGAGCACACACGTCGGGCGCGGACATCGGGCGCGGACGTGACGAAGGCCCCGGTTCCGCTGGAGGAACAGGGGCCTTCTTGATGCGCGGGGATGGTTGTGCGTACCGGCCCCGCGGTCTGGGTGGGTCGTCAGCCGCCCGGCAGCGGGCGGGCCGCGGCCGGGGTGGTGCCGCGTGCCACGCGGTCCGGGTGCGGCGGGCGGCGGCTGCCGATCGGGGTGACCGGGGTGCGCTCCGAGCGGGTCGTGTGCGGGCCCGGGGTGAGATGGACGGGCGGGCGGGCCGAACGGCTCGCGGTGACCGTCTCGCGGGCCGCCGGGACCTCGTCGCCCGAGGAGGACGCGCGCGGCTTGAGCAGCACCGGCGCGGTGACCGGGGACGCGGGAGCGGGCGCGGACGCCGTACCGCCGCGGCGGGCGCGCCAGCGGTCGCGCAGGTCGAAGATCCGGGTCTCGGCCAGGGCGATCAGCGGCTCGCACCAGGGGAGGGCGAGCAGGACCAGCAGACCGGCGGCCCAGCCGAGCAGCACGTCGCTCAGCCAGTGCGTGCCGAGGTACACCGTGGCGAGGCCGACGCCGAGCGAGGTCACCGCGGACGCGGCGGACAACCAGCGGCGGGCGGCCGGCGTGGAGGCCAGATACGCCAGGATTCCCCAGGTCACGACCGCGTTGGCGGTGTGGCCGCTGGGAAATATATCGCCGCCCAGACCCATCTCGTTCGAGCCGATGACGGTGGCGTAGTGCGGGCCGAGACGGCCCATGCCGAGCTTGGCCGCGCCGACCGTGATGTTCAGCAGCAGCAGCAAGGTGCCCAGGGTCAGCAGCGGGCGCAGTGTGTGCTGCCGCCAGGAGCGCCAGCCCAGCCAGGCCGCGACCATCACCGCGGTCGGGCCGCGCTGGCCCAGGACCACGTAGTAGTCGACGAACCAGTGGATGCCGGCCCACTGCTGGTACGGCCGGAAGAACATGACCTGCCAGTCGAACCGGACCAGCCAGGACGTGGTCACCACGAGCCACACGATCGCCAGATAGAAGGCCAGGGTCGCCGCGAAGAGCACGACCCTGTGCCGGCTCATCTTCGGCACATCGATGTTGGCCGGCCGTTCGGGTTCACGGTCCAGCCTCGCGAACACCCGGTCCAGACGGGTGAGGTTTCGTTCGGTACGCACTCAATCGACGTTACAGCGAGTGAGTGTGGATCCCCGTCGAATCAGCGGCTTTGTGATGACGATGTGATGTGGGAAAGCTCTCAGGCGCAGGTTTATTTCCGAGGATTCCGCAATCCCGGACGGCTCCGTCCTTCAATTCCTTTGATCATGCCGGGTCGAGTTTTAAGGCCCTTATTAACGAGTTCACCAAATGCTGGGATGGAATTGGCCGGGCGCTCATGGAGCGTGACGAGTGGATCATGGGGGACCGGAGCCGTTCAGCCAGAACGCCCCGTACGCGGCCGACGCCACCGCGACACCGCCCACCACCCACGCTGACCTGGACGTACGCAGCCGGGCCAGGGCGAGCGCGAGGGGGAGCAACAGGGGGAAGGCGGGCATCAGCAGGCGCGGTTTCGAGCCGAAATAGCTCGACGCGCACAGCGCGAGCGCGGTGACGACCCCCGTGTACACCAGGAGGGGCAGCGGCTGGCCCTGCCGGACGCCCACGACGTACAGCCAGAGCACCAGCCCGACCCCGACGATCAGCCCCACCCCGGCCAGGGCCGACGGGAACGACGTGAACTTGTCGCCGACGAAACGGGCGAAGGCGGCACCCCCGTCGAAACCATTGCGCCAGCCCGCCTGCACGTCGAGATAGCCCAGCGGGCCCTTGCCGGTGCGGTGGCCGACCCACAGGACGTACCCGGCGGCGCCCAGGGGCGCGAGCGCCATCCCGAGGGCGCACCGCCAGACTCGCGCGCCGGGCGCGGGCGCCGTGCTGCGGTCCCGCACGAAAGAAGTGTCCGCGCGCGGGGCGGACGGGGCGTCCGCGCGCGGGGTGAGTCCGGTGAACGAGGTGATGCCCGCGACCCACACCGCCGCGACCACGGCGAGCCCCACGGGCCGCGTCAACCCGGCCAGCAGCGCGAGCGTGCCCGCCGTCAGCCAGCGGCCCGTCAGCACGGCGTACAGGGACCAGGCGGCGAGCGCAGTGAAGAGCGACTCGCTGTACGCCATCGACTGCACGATCCCCACCGGGAGCACGGCCCACAGCAGCACGGCACACACCCCGGCCCTACGGCCGTACACGTGCTCCACGACCGCGAAGATCCCCCAGGCCGCCGCGAGCGAGGCGAGCAGGCTCACCACGAGACCGCCGTCCGCGTACGACAGCGGGGACACCGCGTGTATGACCCTTTCCAGCCAGGGCAGCAGCGGGAAGAACGCGAGGTTCGAGTGGACGTCGCCGTTCGGGAGGCGGACCTCGTAGCCGTAACCGAGGTCGGCGACCCGCGTGTACCAGAGGGCGTCCCACCGGGCCGTCAGCAAGGTGTGGGCGCTCTTGCCGTGCGCCGCGCTCCACACCGTGAGCACCACCAGGCCCAGGGCGCGGACGGCGGCGTACCCGAGGAGGGCCGGGGCCGCCCGGCGCAGAGGTGCTGCGAGATCGTTCACGGACCCGATTATCGAGGGGGCGCGGAACCGGCAGGCCCGGCGGGGCGTGGTCCACGGAAGGGCGAGTGGTGTACGCCACACGTGTTCTCCGGGGAGTGTGAGAGGTCCGCCACGTGGCATTGGCGTGAACTCGCGTACGCTGACGGCTCACTCGCCTTCGTTGCGCGGGTCGGAGATACCGCTCCTCTCCGGCCGCAGTCACGGGGAGTCCCCACCCCGTGAGCCCCGCCGAACGCGAGGGAACATCTGGGAGGTAGTACATGTCCGGGACGTCCATGGCTGCCGCAGCGCTGCGCCGTCGGGCGGCCGGGGCCGGTGCCAACCGCTGGGTCGTCCTCGTCGTCCTCTGCGTCAGCCTGCTCCTCGTCGCGCTCGACGCCACCGTGCTGCATGTCGCGGTGCCGGCCGTCACCGAGGACCTCAAACCCGGCGCGATAGAGCTGCTCTGGATCGTCGACGTCTATCCGCTGGTCTGCGCCTCGCTCCTCATCCTCTTCGGCACGCTCGGCGACCGCGTCGGCCGCAGGCGCATCCTGCTCCTCGGCTACGGCCTCTTCGGCATCGCCTCCGGGCTGGCCGCCGTCGCCCATGACGCCCAGGTCCTGATCCTCGCGCGGGCGCTGCTCGGCGTCGGCGGCGCGATGATCATGCCGGCCACGCTCTCGATCCTCCGCCAGGTCTTCCCGGACCGGCGTGAGCGGGCGGTGGCGATCGGCGTGTGGAGCGCGGTGGCGGCGGTCGGCGCGGCGGTGGGCCCACTGCTCGGCGGCTTCCTGCTCGAACACTTCTGGTGGGGCTCGGTCTTCCTCGTCAACATCCCCCTGATGCTGATCAGCCTCCCGATCGGCCGGCTCCTGCTCCCCGAGTCCCGCGGCGACCGCAACGGCCCGTGGGACGTCGTCGGCGCGCTCATGGCCGCGGGAGGTCTCTTCGGCGTCGTCTTCGGCGTGAAGCGGCTCGGCGGGGGTGAGCCCGTGGAGAGCGGGTGGACCGTGGCCCCGCTGCTCGTGGGCGCGGTGCTGCTGGTTCTTTTCGTACGACGACAACGGCGCCGTACGCATCCGCTGGTGGACCTGAAGATGTTCCGCAGGCCGGCGTTCAGCACGTCCGTCGGCTGCATCGTGCTGGCGATGCTGGCCCTGGTCGGCCTGGAGCTGATCGCGGCGCAGTACCTGCAACTGGTGCTGGGGCTGTCGCCCCTCCAGACGGGTCTACGGCTGCTGCCGCTGACGTTCGCGGCGATGGCGGCCGGGTTGTTCGGGGCGCGGATGCTCCGGCGTTTCGGGCCGCGGCGGATGGTGTGCTCCGGGTTCTGCCTCACCGCGGTCTCGGTGCTGACGCTGACCGCGATGGGCGGGCGGGACAACACCGGGCTGCTGCTCTTCGGGTTCCTGCTGCTCGGCTTCGGCCTGGAGATGACGCTCTTCGGGGCGTACGAGTCGATGCTGAGCGAGGCGCCGCCGGCCCAGGCGTGCCGGTGTAGGGCAGGTCGTAGACCTTGTTGTGGGTGATGGTGGTGTGGTCGGTGTAGCCGGCCAGGATGCCGATGGAGCCGTTGTACTGGTCGGCGACCTTGGTGACCACGTTGTTGG
>NZ_JBLTJC010000517.1:0-5985 GCF_048158785.1 Streptomyces colwelliae
TTTAGGGGTGGTTTCGCTTTGTGGGGAACTGCGGGCCGTTGGGGCTGGGCGCGCAGTTCCCCGCGCCCCTTTACGGTGCTGTCCTTAGCCATGTTTGTGCCTTCGGGACTGCCATATTGCTGCCGCGCCCAGTAGGACGATTGCTGTTGCTCCCGCCAATAGGCCAACTGATGGGCCGTGGTGGGTTGTTGGTGTCTGCTTCGGGTCGGTGATCTGCTCGCCGCAGCCCCGTTCCGGATACCCGGCGATCGCGCACAACAGGGCGTTCGTGTCGTAGCGCAGGGGTTTTGCGACCGTGGCCAGGGCCTCGGCCGTTGTCGCGTCGGGGGCGACCGTCGCGCAGGCCGTACGGACGGTGGGCGGGGTTTCGCCAGTCGGGGCGTCGGTCGTCGTGCCGAAGTCGATGACGAGCGCGATCCGCTCCTTGCCGTCTGCCGCTGGGGAGTTGGCGCAGATCGTCGCGAAGTCCGGTGCCGGGCCCCGGGGTTGTGCCGCGTCCGCCGAGTCCGCGCTCACCGCGAAGCGGAAGCCCTGGACGTCGCCGTCGTCGGGGCGGGCGGTGGAGGGGCCCTGGGTGGCGTACGTCCAGTGGGTTCCGGTGCGGTCCCAGAAGGACCAGTAGCGGTAACCGGCGGCCTGGGCGGGGCCGTTGGCGGTGAGGGCGAGCAGGAGCGCGGTGAGGAGGATCAGCGGGACGCGGTGGCGGGTCACTGTTGCTGCCCGCGCTTCCGGCCGCGGGCGATCAGGATGGAGCCGGCGATCGCGACGACGAGGAGAACGCCGCCGACCGTCCAAGCGACCGTCAGGGAACCGTCGTTGTCGTCGGAAGCCGTCTTCTCGGCCGGGTCGGCCGTGGGCTGCTCGTCGATGCGCTTGGGGGCCGGGCCGGTCGCGTTCAGCAGGGTGACGAGGTTCTGGCCGCCGAAGTCGTGGACGTCGGCGCCCTTCGCGGTGGTCGCGACGAAGACGAGCTGGGCGTAGGCGGCCGGACCGCCTTGCGCGGCCCACGACTTGGAGTGGGTCTCCAGCCAGTGCAGGGGCTTGGCGGCCTGGTCGTGCAGGCCGAGGGACGACAGGGCGACGATCGCGTCGGCCGTGTTGCCGTAGTCGGGCTGGGGCTTGGCGCCGGGGAGCACGGTGGTCAAGTGGCCGCTCTTCGCCATGGACTTGGCGAGCCACGCTGCGCCGTTGTCCGCCGGCTGCTCGGGATCGTCCCCGGACTTCTCGCACGTCGCGGGCGACTCGGCGTCGTCCTGCCGGCTTCCGGCCAGTGACTGGCCCGACAGGCCCAGCACGGCCGCCGCGGTCGCGTCCGCGTTGGCCGCGAGCCTGCCCTTCTTGTCGGGCTGGTAGGCGAAGGCGCCCGCGTCCGTGCCCGCGTCGCAGGGCAGCGCGAGCTTGAGCAGCGCGTCGTAGGGGGACTTGCCGTTCTTCCGGAGGTTCGGCACGGTCACCCCGGCGTCCGCGAGGGCGCCGATGACGACGGAGGTGGAGTTCGCGTCGCTGGCCCCGCCGGGGGAGTAGCCCCAGCCGCCGTCCGGGTTCTCGACGGACTTCAGCCAGGTGACGGCCTTGGTGACGGCCGAGTCGCCGCGGCTGTCGTTCGCGAGCGCCTGTACGGCGGCGGCCGTGCTGTTGGTGTCGATCATGACCTTGGCGTCACAGGCCTTGGAGGGGTGGGCGCGGAAGGCCGCGAAGGCGCCGTCGGCGCACTGCTGGCCGACCAGCCAGGCCACAGCCTCGTCGGCGGGCTCCACACCCACGGCATCCTGCGCGAGCAGCGCGAGGGACTGGCGCCAGACGCCGTCGTAGGTCGGGTCGGAGGTGCCGTAGAGCCCGGCGGGTATCGCCACGGACGGCGACGGGGACGGACCGGCGGCGACGGCGGGTGTGGCGGCGATCACGGTGACGGTGATGGTGGCGGCCAGGGCCGCGGCGCTGCGGCGGACGTTCATGATCGGCGGGTGCCTTCCCCTTGGGGAGCACGGCAGCGCACGGGAACACCCCCGGGCGGCTCGGCTCCGTATTCCTCGACGGTGCGTGTGAGCCGGTCACGTGCCGTGCGGGGCGGTCCGGCTCACCGGCCCTGACGGACCGGATCACGGTTGCGGGTCAGCGCCGGAATTGCACCGGCTTCCCCCCGTACGGGTGTGATGACGACCCGGCCACTGTACGGCCAACCTGGGCGCCCGCTGTGTGCGGGGGTTGCCCGGACCGCCGTCCCCGGTAGGTTCTGGCCATGCCAGCCACGGGGAAACTGATCGGCTCCGGCCGTACCGCCGACGTGTACGAGATCGACGAGGCGTGGGTGCTGCGCCGCAACCGGGAGGACTGGGGGGACGCGGCGGCCGAGGGCGCGGTGATGGAACATGTGCGGGCACACGGCTATCCCGTGCCCCGGGTGCGCACGGGGGACGCAGGTGCCTCAGGTGATTCGCGTGCCTCGCGTACCTCACGCACCGATCTCGTGATGGAGCGGCTGACCGGGCCCACCATGCTGGAGGCGTTCGTCGCCGGCACGATCGACGCGGTGGAGGCCGGGGCCGTACTCGCTTCTCTGCTACGGCAGTTGCACGCGATCCCCGGTCGGTGGCCCGGCACCCGCGTGCTGCACCTCGACCTTCACCCGGAGAACGTGCTGATCACCCCGGACGGGCCTCGCGTCATCGACTGGGGTACGGCGGAGGACGGCGATCCCGGGCTGGACTGGGGGCTCTCCGCGATCATCCTGGCCCAGGTCGCCGTGGACGATGATCAGCCGGTCGCCGAACCGGCCCGCGCGATGCTCGGCTCGCTGCTCGCGGATCCTTCCGGGCTCACGGGGGAAGGGTTGACGGAAGCGCGGCGGAGGCGGGCGGTGAATCCGACGATGACTCCGCGCGAGGTCGAACTCCTCGGTACGGCCGAGGAGTTGGTGCGGTCGCTGGCGGCTCCGCGGGAACCGTGAATCAACGTGAACGCGTCACCGCCGACGAGGGTGTGACGGGCCAGGGCGCCGGACGGCGTCTTCGGCTGGGTTCCGACGACTGCGAGGCAGTGTGAGGGAACTTCGGGCACGTGGAGAAGAGGGACGGTCGCCGGCTGTCGCGGGGATCCGTCGGGTCCCGTTTCGCCGGCGGCGTCTTGCCGTGGTGGTGGCGTCGCTGGCCGTGATGGGGCTGGCGGTGTCCTGCACGGAGTCGTCCGTCCCGCAGCGCCGTCCATCCGCTGGGGCGCGTACGCCTGCCGACAGCGCGTCCGCGTCCGCGTCTGGTTCCGCTGCCGCGAGCGCACGAGCGGCCACCGGTGGGGACTGCGATCCGCTGCGGTCGTTGAAGCCGTCGGGTCACATGCCGACGCCGGGTGGCCGGATGCCGAGCGGTACGGCGATGGCGCGGATCGTCGCGCGCGGGCGGCTGATCGTGGGTGTGGACCAGAACACCTATCTCTTCGGCTATCGAGACTCCGACACCGGACAGCTGACCGGGCTCGACATCGACCTGGTGCGAGAGATCTCCCGTGCCCTGTTCGGGCGGCCGGACCGGGTGCAGTTCAGGACCGTGCCGTCCGCGCAACGCATCGGGATACTGCAACGCGACGAGGTCGACCTCGTCGCCCACTCCATGACGATCACCTGCGAACGCATGGAACAGGTGCTGTTCAGCAGCGACTACCTCGACTCCGGCCAGCGCGTCCTCGTCACGGACACCTCGCCGGTGAAGACCCTGGCCGATCTCGCCGGACAGAAGGTGTGCACGGCCAAGGGCACCACCTCACTGACCGAGCTGCGCCGCGCCCGCCCGGCGGTACGGCCGGTCGCCGTCGCCGACTGGACCGACTGCCTCCTCCAGCTGCAACAGGGCGACGTGGCCGCCGTGTCGACCACCGACAACGTCCTCGCCGGACTGAGCGCCCAGGACCCCGCCACCCGTATCACCGGCCCGCGCTTCACCTACGAGCCGCACGGCATCGCCGTCTCGAAGAAGACGCCGGAACTCGTCCGCTTCGTCAACGGCGTGCTCGCGCACCTGCGCGCCACGGGAGCACTCCGGGCCCTGCACGAACGGTGGTTGGGCCCGTACGGGGACTTCTATCCGCCCGCGCCGCGCTACGGGGACTGACTGCGCCGCGCTATCGCGACCTACGGCGCCGTGCGAGCCCGTGGCCGATCCCGATCCCGGACCCGATGCGGATCTGCCAGCCGGACCCGTCAGGAGGTCCGCTGATCGCCAGCAGCGTTCCGGGGAGCAGGTTCAGGCTCTCGCCCCGGAGCCGTCCCGGCAGGCCGCCCTTCGTGTTGACCCAGTCCTGCCAGACGAGTTGGGGGGTGAGGGTGCGGACCGTGACCATGCCGGACCACGTGTGCCACGAGCGGGTGACGACCCGTGCGGTGACGGGCGGCCCCGTGTAGCGGAGCACCTCCCCACCCGTGCCGGTGATCCCCGCGTCGAAGGTGCGCACCGCGTCGAGCGGGGTGACACGCAGGTCCCAGCCTCCGCGACCTCCGGTCTGGAGGAGGGTCGGCCCGGGTCCGAGTCCGAGGATCCCGCCGTGCCGGGGATGGTGGTGATCGCTGAACAGGGTCACCTTGTAGCGGCGTGACTCGATGCGGACCTCCACTGCGGAATCGACTGTGGAGTCGTTCCCCGCGTCGGCCAGGGACCACAGCGCGAGCGCGGCCGGTTCTCCCGTGTGGACGAGGACTTCCGGGCCGGTCCCGCGGGTGGTGGTGCCGTCCACCGGGCGGGCCGCGGACAACGGCAGCACGCGCAGCCGCCATTCGCAGCCGACGGCGTTGCCGACCTCGACCCGGCCGGTCGTGGACCAGATGGCCGGTGTGTCGTGGCCGAACAGGAACCTGGCCCGGTCGTGGTCGCCGACCTGCCAGAAGGCCTCGTCGTCGAACGCGCGCAGTCTGAGGAACAGGCTTGTGGGGTGAGCGCATTCGACCTTGGTGAACTCAAGGATCGCCGCTCCCGGCGGTTCCCGTCCGGCGAGTTCGACCGTCTGGTTCCCGATGCCCCGGCGGCAGAGGACTCCTCCGTCCTCGGGCTCGTCCTGTTCCAGCGGGGTGACGGAGATCGACCACCGCTCGGCCGTTTCGATGCGCAACCGCTGTGGTCCGGACAGGCCCACCCGGTACGTCCAGGTGCGCGGCTCCTGCGTACGGCAATGCCCGGGCTCGAAGTCCCGGACCGGTCGGGTGTCTTCGGCGCCGACCAGGGTGAAGCTTCCCAGGTGGGCGCGGTGGACCACCGTGGCCCAGCCCTGCGGTCCCCGGTAGTCGAGTTCCGATGGTCCCGTGCCCTCGGCGGCCTCGGTGAACGGGCGCACGTCGGCTGTCATCGCACCGCGCTCCCCGCTCCCGAAGTGTCGTGTCGCAGGCTAACCGGCGGCCTCCTTGAACAGAACATGGCGCCGGTGGCCGGAGTTCTCCGCACCCTTCCTGTCCGCCGGGAGGGGGGCCGGTGTCAGGATCGCGGAGGCCAGGAGGGCCAGTTTGCCGGCCGCGTCGGTGTCGGGGTCCGGGTGGTAGATGACGAGGGTCTGGCCCTGGGTGCCGTCGATGCTCAGGCGTTCGCGGTTGAGTTGGAGGCCGCCGACCTGGGGGTGGGCGATGTGCTTGGGGGCGGCTTCGCAGGCCTGGACGTCGTGGCGGGCCCAGAGACGGCTGAACAGGGGGCTGGCCAGGGAGAGTTCGCCGACCAGCTCGATGAAACGGGGGTCGTCGGTGTCGGTGCCGACCGACTCGCGGAAGCCGGCGACCATGCCTCCGGCGGCGCTCTCCCAGTACGGGTACAGCGCCTGCTCGGCCGGGTCGAGGAACAGGGACCGCAGGCGATTGGCTCCCGCGCATTCTGCGCCGCGGCCCGACGTCGTGCTCATGGACATCCGGATGCCACAGATGGACGGCATCGAAGCGACCAGACGGATCCTCGCCGACGGCACGGCGCGTCGGCGGGCCCCACGGGGTGCTCGGGGATGGTGATCTCGTAGGGTGGGCAG
>NZ_JBLTJC010000518.1:0-5951 GCF_048158785.1 Streptomyces colwelliae
TGCCCGCCGTCAACGCGGCCTCGATCAGGGCCAGTTCCCAGCCTCGCTGTACGCCATGACGACATCGATGACCTCGCCCGCGAAGGCCTCCCCGGCGAGCCGCCGCCCCCGGCCGGCGCCCGTCACGGCTGCCGCACCCCACCGAACCGGTCCCCGCCGCCTCCCCGGAACCGGGACCGGCACAGGAGTCCGAGGCCGAGCGCGCCCGGCGGCTCCTCGTCCCGGTCTCCGACCCGGAGCCCCGCCAGGCCCCGTCCGTGGCCCCGGTGCTGCCGGGCCGCCCGGTCGCAGCGCGCCCGCAGTCCGTACGGGCGCCCGGCATCGAACCCGGCGCCGTCGGCGGAGTGCCCTGCCCCTGGTGCGCGACGGCCAACCGGCCCGACCGGCACTACTGCGCCCGGTGCGCGATGCCCATGGCGGGCGAGGAGCGCGCCGCCGGCCAACTGCCTTGGTGGCGGCGGCTGTTCGCGTTCCGGAACGGTGAGATCCCGTGGGCGGGCGACCGGCCCCGGCTGCGCCGTACCTTTGACCGGGTGCTGACCTGGGTGGGCGCGGCGATCGTCCTGACCCTGCTGATCGTGCTGGCCGTCAACATCCCGCGCGCCGTGGACGCGACCAAGGACCACTTCGCCAAGCGGGCCCCCGTCTACCCGGACCGCGTCAGCGCCTCCCGCTCCTACCCGGGCCACAAGCCGGACCTGGCCTTCGACCGGCTGAACAACACCTGGTGGGGGCCGGGAGTGACCCAGTCGGGCAAGGGCCAGTGGCTGGAGGCGCGGTTCGACGAGCCGACCCGGCTGCTGGACCTGATGATCACCCCGGGCGTCTCCACCCGCCCCGACCAGCTCACCCAGTCGGCGCTCCCGCACCGGATCGAGGCGGAGATCACCACGGCCGACGGCAAGAAGATCACCCGCCAACTCACCCTGGACCAGGGGGCGGGCGCCCAGCGCCGGTCCTTCAGGGTCGGCACGGTCACGGCGGTCCGCTTCACCGTCGAGTCCGCCTACGGAACCTCCGGGAGCAAGCAAGTGGCCATCGCCGAGATCGAGTTCTTCGGCCCGTCGAACGCGAGCGGTTCCTGACGGGCGGTCCGTGCGGCGGTGGGTGCGGTGCCTCAGGCGTAGTCGGTCGCGGGGACCGTGGCGTAGCGGCTCATCGTCTCGATCGTCGACTCGGTGTTGAACTCCCGGCCGCCGGCGATCATGTCCCGCAGGTCGCGGAAGTACTGCACGAACAGGTCGGGCGTGAAGGTGTTGACCATCACCGCGGGCTCGTCGCCGGGGTTGGCGAAGGTGTGCGGGGCGCCGGGCGGGATCATCGCGAGGGTGCCCGCCGGGGCGACGTGGACGGTCTCGCCGATGGTGAAGTGCACGGTGCCGGAGACGACGTAGAAGCCCTCGTCGTGCTGGGCGTGGCGGTGCTGCGGCGGGCCCTGGGTGTGCGGGGCGAGGGTGATCTCGCCGATGCCGAGACGGTGGCCGGTGGTGCTGCCGTCCTCCAGGATGCGCATCGTGACCGGCCCCAGGCGGATCGACTCGCCGTCGTCCGGACCGACCACGGAAACCTCGTTCATCGCCGACTCCCTTGTGTGTGGCGCGAGTTGTGCGCCCGTCGCGCTGTGGCGCGCTCTCAGAACAGTAAGCGGGCAACTCTCGTTATGCAAGCAAACTCTTACGATGAGAGCTTGTCGTGATAACGTGCGGGGGACGGCGGGCGACGACGAGCGAATACGGGGAAGTGACGCACCGATGGCGACAGCACAGACGGACACGGGCCGCAGCAACCAGAAGAAGCGCACCCGTACGGCGATCGTCGAAGCGGCCCGCGGGCTGATCGGCACGGGCAGCGAGGTGACGATGCCCGAGGTCGCCCGCGTCGCCCTGGTCTCCGAGGCCACCGCCTACCGCTACTTCCCCGACCTGCCGTCGCTGATCGGCGAGGCCCTGGCCGGTGTCTGGCCCGACCCCGTCGACGCGCTCGGCCCGGTCGCCGACTCCCGTGATCCGGTCGAACGGATCGCGTTCGCCTGCGAGTTCCTCCTCCGCGGCACCCTGGCCCGCCAGGGCGGGGTGCGCGCGATGATGGCGGCGACCATCGTCCGCCCCGACGCGGCGAACATGCGCCCCGGCATCCGCTTCGGCCTCATCGACCACGCGCTCACCCCCCTGGCCGCCACCCTCGGGGAGACGGACCCGGACGCGTTCACCCAGCTCAAGCGCGGCCTCGCGGTCGTCATGGCCGCAGACGCCCTGTTCACCCTCACCGACCAGTGCGGGCTCACCCCCGACGAGGCGATCGCCAGCGCCGTACACACCGCGAAGACCCTGACGGAGGCGGCGGTGCGCACGGCGACGAAGGCGGCGGAGACGGGCGAGGGCTAGGAGCGGCCTGCGTGCGGGCCTCTCAACTGCCCTTTGTGTCTACGGCGGTCGGGTCCGTCGCCAGCCAGTGGCCGTCCGTGGTCCAGCCGAGGAGCCGGCGGGCCCGGCCCCCGTCCGCCGTGCCGTCGGGGGCGAAGCCGCCGCCGTCCGCGACCAGGCGCAGCCCGGCCAGAACGGGCGCGAGGCGGGCGGTGACATGGGCCGGGTGGCGGGCCGCCTCCGCGTCCAGGTCGTCGAGCACGCGGCGCTGTTCGGCGGGCGGGCAGAGAGACAGGTGGAACACCGACTGCCGCCAGGCGTACGCCGCGTCCTTGATCGTGGAGTACGGCCACGGGTTGCGGTGCACCCGGGCCGTCAGCCGGCACACGGTGCCGAAGCAGCGGCGCGCCAGGTCGGCCCAGCCCGGCTCGGGGGCGATGCCGACCCGGTGGACCAGGGTGGCCAGGTTGTGCGTGGTCAGGATCTGGGACTGCTCGATCACCTTGCCGCTGGCCGCCACCCAGGAATCGGACGAGGACTCGGACGACCCCGCCGGGGCCGAGGACGCCGCGGCGGCCCGCTCCGCGCACAGCCGCGCGAACCCCGGGGACGTGCGGGGCCCGGCCCCGGCTTTGTCCGACCGGCCCGCGGCCTTGCCCCCCTCGACGGTCCCTTCGGCGATCGCCAGGTCGCGGATCGCCGCGTAGTCGATGCCGTAGTACCGCTCGTACAGCGAACCGCCGAGCAGCTCGCCCGCGATCCCGGCCGCCACAAGGAACTTGGGGCCGAAAGTGTCCATGAAGATGTCGGCGGCCAGCTCCTCCACCAGCGGGGCGCCCAGCTCGGACTGGCGGGCGAGCACGCCGAGTTCGCGCACCAGCGGGTTGGGGAGGATCGTGCCCGGGAACCCCCGCACCGCCAGCTCGCCCAACTGCCGTAGCAGCAGGGCCGCTTCGGCCGTGCCGTCGCCGCGCTGCGCGGACACCGCCCGCACCCAGGGCAGTTCCTCGATCCGGACCTGCCTCTCCAGGTTGAGCAGGAGCAGCGAACGGCGGTTGCGGAACGCGCGGTAGTTCGCGGCCATCAGCGTCCGCAGCGCCTTGTCGTCGTAGGTCCGCGCGGTGGTGTCCGCGACCAGCCGCGGTATCAGTTCGGCCAGTACCTCGGCCGAGGTGACGACTCCCCGCTCCACGAGGGTGGCGACCGGTGCGCTCAACGCGCCCTCGACCACCCGGCTTATGGCAGGCGGGAGTTGGGCTCCGGTGGGCAGGCCGGTCTCCCGCCGCTCCGGCTCGGAGACGGGGGCGAGTACGGGTCCGAGGTCGGCGATGCCCGACTCCTGGGGCAGCCCGGCGAGGCGGCCCACCACCACCTGCGCCAAGGCGTGGTGGGAGGGGAGGGCTGCCTGGGCCCGCTGTGCGCGGCGCAGTTCCGTGTGCGGTGCCGAGCCCGGCAGACCGCGCCGCCGCACCATCGACGCGACGGCGTGCCGCAGCAGCCCGAGCCGCCGCGCGTCCAACTGCCGCCCGGCGACGGTCTCTTCCAGCGCGCCGCGCAGAATGCCCAGGTTCCCCTTGGGGCTGCGGTGCTTCCCGCAGCGGGTGTGCTCCTCGGCCAGGGACCGGTAACGACTCAGCAGGGCGGCACCGCGCTCCAACCAGTCCGCGTCCGGGGCGAGTTCGAGCACCCGGCCGTCCGCCCCGTCCGCCGTCTCCAGCCAGTGGACGAGCAACTCGTCCCCGAACGGCTGCCATACGGCGAGTGCCTCGCGCTGTGTCTCCACGGCCGCGTTGGGGCGCCGCCGGACCAGCCGGTCCACGGTGTCGGAGACGGTACGGCGGCACAGCGCGTCGGTGTCGTCCGGCGCGGTCCGGCCCGTCGACGGGCGTGGCAGGAACCGGAGTCGGTCCGCGAACGGCTCCAACTCCGCGACCAGGTCCAGCGCGGCGGCCGTCTCCCCGAGCCGCACCAGCCACGCCATGGTGAGCAGCGCGCCTTCCTCGGGCACGGTCACCTCGTACCGCCCGCTGTTCAACTGCCCCCACAGCCAGGTGAGTCCGGTGTCGGTGAGACAGTGCGCGAACAGCGCCCGCCGGTCCGCGGGCACGCCGAACCGCTCCGCGAGCCGCGTCTCGTACGGCTGGAGCGGGCCGCCCGCGCTCGGGGTGCCCGTGGCGAAGCCGCCGTGCACCACCTCGGGGGTGACCCAGGCGGGGAGCCCGGCCACCGGGGTGCGCGAACCGATCGACAGCAGGCCGCCGGCCATCCCCGCGAGCACGGCACGCCAGCGCGTCACGCGGCCCTCCGCGCGCCGGCGGGTGTCGGCGTCCTCGTGGGTCAGCGCGGTCGTGAAGGCCTTGGCCAACTGGCCCAGGGCATAGCCGGGGGCCGCGGTGAGGTGCTGCTGATGAGCGTCGTCATCCATAGCCGACGTGGCGGGTACCGCCCCCGCGCCCTCCGGGTCCCGAGCCCGGTGCTCTGCTACTGAGCTACACGTCGATGAGCAGCGACGTTAGACGTGGAACGGGCGGCCGTACAAGGGGATTTCGACGGACGAGGGGAGTTCGGTCACAGCACCTTCCGGTGGACCAGCGCCGACAGCATCAACGCCCCCGGCAGCAACGGCACCCACACCGTCAGGACGCGGTAGCCGATGACGCTCGCCGTGGCCAGGTCCATGGGGGCGCCGAACGCGACCATCGTGAACACCGTCGCCGCGTCCACCGGACCGATCCCGCCGGGTGCGGGGACGGCGCCGACCGCGGTGCTGGCGGCGAGGAACGCGATGACGACCTGCGCCCAGGACAGCGACAGGCCGAGCGAGGCCCCGACCGAGAAGATCACGGTGGCCTGGAGCACCGGCGCGGCCGCCGCCCCGCCCCACAGGGCGAGGATCCGGCTGGGCATGGTGTGCAGCTGCCGTACGTCGGTCAGCGCGGTGCGGACGCAGCGCAGCGCCGGGCGGCGCAGCGGACGTACGACGGCCAGGAGCAGGGCGGCCGTGCCGAACGCGACCCCCAGCCCTCCGAAGGCGAGGACCAACGACCAGCCCCGCGGGACGAGTTGGCCGAATCGCAGCATCTCGGGGAAGGCGATGAGGAAGGCGATGAGCACGAAGGTCTTCGCGATCGGCCTGACGAGTGAGTACAGGGCGAGCGAGGCGGTGGCGCGGGTGAGGGGGATGCCGCGGCCCTGGAGGAAGCGCAGCGTGACGGCGTGGGCGCCGATGCTGGCCGGCAGCGCGTGGTTGGCGGCGCCGGCGGCGAACTGCGAGGCGATCAGCAGGCCGGTCGGCAGCCGTTCCGGCAGGGCACCCTGGCGGACGAGGGCGGCGGTGCCCCAGCCGAGGCAGGTGAAGAAGAACGCGGCGAGCAGCCACCAGGGGTCGGCGGAGGCGAGCCGGGCCGTGCCGTCGTACATGGCATGCCAGTCGACCGCCGCCCACACCGCGATCAGCAGCAGGGGCAGCAGCGTCAGCACCTTGGTGACGAGGCGTGCCGCGGAGGGCGCGTCAAGACTTCGCGCAACATCCGCGAAATACGGGAGGACCAGGCATGGCGCGGGGCCTGTCCCGTCCTAGGGCGGCCG
>NZ_JBLTJC010000519.1:0-5920 GCF_048158785.1 Streptomyces colwelliae
CGTCATCTTCCCGGGCCAGCAGCTCCACCTGAAGTGACAGCCCGAAGGCACCGGACGCGGGCGCTGGGCGCCGGCGACCTCGCGTGAGTACGACGCGCGGGCCGAGGAGCGCAACCGGGAGCGGTACGCGGGCAAGAAGGACATCAAGCCGCCCCTGCACGGAGGGGTTGCGGTCGCGGCCCTGTTCCAGGCGCAGGTAGTAGTCGGCGCTGATGCCGGCGAGCATCGCGACCTCCTCGCGGCGCAGGCCGGGCACGCGCCGTACCCCGAAGGCGGGGATGCCTGCCTGTTCGGGGGTGACGAGTTCGCGGCGGGCGCGCACGTACTCGCCCAGCGGGTTCGGTTCGTCGGCCATCTCCGCACTGTAGATCGGCCGGGTGGGGGGCTGCCTGGTCCTGTCACCCCCAGGGTCGGCGGGGCCCTGGCTGGGGTGCGGGGCGGGCGGCAGCTTCGTCGGTGGCCGGTCGAGGGCGTGCTGATCAGCGCGTCGGCCACCACGGCTCGGCAACCCCCGTCACCTCACCAAGGAGCACAGTCATGTCCACGTATCTGCTGGTACACGGCGCCTGGCACAGCGGGCGGGCCTGGGACCGGGTGGTCCCGCTGCTGACGGCGGCCGGGCACCGGGTGCTCGCGCCGTCCCTCACCGGGTACGGCGACAAGGCGCGTCTGCTCGGCCCCGAGGTGGGTCTCGACACCCACGTCGACGACGTCGTCGGGCTGCTCACCGAGGAGGACCTCACGGACGTGGTCCTCGTGGGGCACAGCTACGCGGGGCTGGTCGTCTCGGGCGTGGTCAACAGGCTCCCGGAGCGGATCGCCCAGCTCGTCTACCTGGACGCGATGGTCCCGGTGGACGGTGAGCGCGCGACCGACATCCTGCCCGTGACCCAGGTCCTCATCGACTTGGCCGCCCGGTCCGGCACCCCCTGGCGGATTCCGCCGCTGCCCGAACTCCCGCCGCCCGGAGGTCTGTTCGGGGTCACCGATCCGGCGGACGTGGCCTGGCTGCGCACGATGGTCTCGGACCAGCCGGCGCTGTGCCTCCAGCAACCCGTACGGCTGGACAACCCCGCCGCGACCGCGATCCCCCGCACCCACATCCACTGCGTGGGCAGCGAGCCGGAGGGTTTCGAACGGCGGCCCGTCCCCGCGACCCAGCCCAACGGCACCCCGGCGCAGGTGTGGGAACTGGTCGCCGGTCACGACTGCATGATCACCGTGCCCGCCGAACTCGCCGACCTGCTCCTCAAGTTCGGCTGAATCCGTCGGGCCTCAGACCCGCACCGGCGCCGTCACCCCCGTCGGCTGGCACAGGACGAGTGCCAGGTCGTCGGTGGGCGGCCCGCCGGCGTGGGCGAGCAGCCGCTCGTGCAGCGCGTGCAGTGCCGCGTCCGGCATCGGTTCGCTCAGTGCCGTCGCGGACTCGGTGAGGAGGGCGAACGGGGTGCCGTCCGGCGCGCGGGACTCGGTGAGCCCGTCCGTGTAGAGGAGGAGGCGGTCGCCGGGCTGGAGGCGGACCCGGTACTGGTGCGGGTCCGGGTGCAGGCCCAACGGCAGGGCGGGGACCCGGGGTTCGAGGAGTTCCAGGCGCTGGCCGGAGCGCAGGGGCGCCGGGTGACCGCAGTTGACCAGCCGCACCTCGCCCGGCCCGAACTCCACCAGTACCGCCGTGACGAAGTCCTCGGGGGCGAGGCGGGGGGAGAGGCGGGCGTCCAGTGCCCGCGCGAGGGTCGCCAAGTCCCGGGCGGTGTACGCGAGTTCGCGGAACGCGGTGACCGTGTCGGACGCCGTGCGCAGGGCGTCGAGCCCGTGCCCCCGCGCGTCACCGACCAGCACGCGCAGGCCGTACGGCGTCACCGCGAGGTCGTACAGGTCGCCGCCGACCGAGGACTCACGGCTCGCGCAGTGGTAGCGGGTGGAGACATGGGTGCCGGAGAGGGTGCGGGACACCGGCCGCAGGATCGCCTCCTGGGTGATCCGGGCCACCTCCCGTGCCTCCGCGAGCCGTTCGCGCAGCCGGCCGCGCTGCCACGCCGCGTACACGCTGCACGCGCACCCCAGCAGCAGCCCGCCCCAGCGGACGGCGAACCCGGCGCTCACCTGCGTCCCGGCGCCGAGCCCCGCCGCGAGCGCGAGCAGGACCGTCCAGCAACTGACGAAGAACGTACGCCGGGCGCCCAGGAACGTCGCGGCCATCAACGGCCCGATCGCCAGCAACGGCAGGATCGGCTGCACCCGTCCGATCAGCAGCCCCGGCGCGGCCGCCGCCAGACACCCGACGGGCGCGACGAGAAGACCCACCGGGCCCGCGAGAAATCCCGCCGGTGCCGTGCGGACTCCCGACCGTGCCCTACGGAATCGGCGTCGCCCATCCATCGTGTTCACGCCACGACGATCGCCGAATTTCCGTCTCCTCACCTGCGTCAACCGGGAGTTGATCACCTCTCGATCATGATGCGTCGAAACCAACCCGTAAGTGGTCATGAAGTACGGCCATTTCGTGGGTGTTGCGACTGTTCCGGGCAGCCGTGGACCGCGTTCCGGGACACGCGCGTGGAGTCGGTGGCGTACGGACACACTGGGCCTCGTGCCGGACACGACTCACCCGAACCCCGGGAACCTCGGGAATCTGCCGCCCGAGACCCACAGTTTCGTCGGGCGGCGCGCCGAACTCGCCCTGCTCCAGGCCGTGCTGGACCCGGATGCCGGTCCGGCGGCCCGGCTGGTGAGCGTGGTGGGGGTCGGCGGGGTCGGAAAGACCCGGCTCGCCCTGCGCGCGGCGGCGGCAGTCCGGGACGCCTATCCCGACGGCGTCTGGCTGACCGAACTCTCGCCCCTGCACACCCCGGGACTCGTCGACCTCGCCGTCATGGAGACCCTCCGGCTCGCCGACCGGTCGACCCGGCCGGTCATCGACGTCATCACTGAATGGGCCCACGGCAAACGGCTGTTGCTCGTGCTCGACTCCTGCGAGCACCTCCTCGCCGACTGCGCCAAGGCCGCCGCCGCGCTGCTGTCCCGCGTGCCGGGCCTGCGCATCCTCGTCACCAGCCGGGAACGCCTCGCGCTGCCCGGCGAGGAGGTTCTCCACCTCGAACCGCTCCCCGTGGACGGCGGTCCCGGCGGGAGCGCCCCCGCCGGTGACGCCGTAACCCTGTTCGCCGAGCGCGCCGCCGACGCCGGGCGCCCGCTCGGCGACGACGACGTGGCCGGCCGCGCGCTCGCCGCCGCCGTCTGCCGCCGCCTCGACGGCATCCCCCTCGCCCTCGAACTCGCCGCCGCCCGCCTCGCCGACCTCACCCTCGACCAACTCCACGCCCGCCTCGGCGAACGCCTGCCCTCACTCCCTGATTTCCCCTCCCCGCTGGACCTGTTGACCTCCGCCCCCGGTGAACGCCCGCCCCGGCACCGGACGTTGCGCACCGCCATCGGCTGGAGCCACGAACTCTGCGCCCCGCTCGAACGCCTGCTGTGGGCGCGGCTGTCCGTCTTCACCGGCGGTTTCTGCGCGGAGACCGCCCAACAGGTGTGCGCGGGCGGCCCGTTGGCCCCGGAGCGGATCGCCGGCCTGCTCGCCCGGCTCGTCGCGCAGTCCATCGTGCTGCCCGACCCCGTCATCTCGGCCCGCTACCGGATGCTCGACACCGTCCGCGAGTACGGCACCGACTGGCTGCACGCACTCGGTGAGGAACACGCCGTACGGCGCCGCCACCGCGAGCACTACGCCCGCCTCGCCCACCAGGGCTGCGCCGAGTGGAACACCGGGCGGCAGGTCGCCTGGTGCGAGCGGGTGCTGAGCGAACACGCCAACTTCCGTGCGGCAGTCGAGAGCGCGCTCTCCGAACCGGACCGTGCGGCGGCCGTGGAGATGGCGGGCCATGTCGGGTTCCTGTGGCGGCACTGCGGCTACCTCCGCGAGGCCCAGGCCTGCCTCGACCAGGCCCTCGCCGCCGACCCGCCGCCCGGCCACGGCCGCACCCTCGCCCTGTGGTCGCGCGGCGCCGTCGCCATCCTCCAGGGCGACCAGGAGGCGGCGGCCAACTGGGCGGTGCGCTGCGCCGACGCGGCCCGCGCACAGGGTTCCCCGGTCGGCATGGTCGCCGCCGTGTACGTGCGGGGCGGCCAACTGGCCCTCACCAGCCGCCTCGCCGAGGCGATCGACGTCCTCGCCGCCGCACCCCAACTCCCCATTCAGGACGACGCGTTCGGCGCCGCCCAGCTCCAGGTCCGGCTCGCCCTCTCCCTCGCGCACGTGCTGCGCGGCGAGTACGAGCGCGGCCGTGAGGTCGCCGACGAGGTGCGTACGGCGAGCCGGAAACAGGGCGAGTACTGGTGCGGTGCCTTCGCCGACTACCTCATCGCCCAGGCCGACCTGGCGCACGGCGACACGGCGGCCGCGGTGAACGGCGCCCGCACCTCCATCGCGGGCCACGCCCTGCTGCACAACACCGTCGGCGCCGCCATGTCCCTCGACCTCCTGGCCGCCGCGATCGTCACCACCGGCGACGCCCACCGCGCCGCCCGCCTCCTGGGCATCGGCACCCGCCTGTGGGAACTCACCGGCCGCGCCCAGATGGACTCCCCGGACCTCATCGCCACCCGCCGCACCTGCGAACTCCGCGTCCGCGAACGCCTCGGCGACGACGCCTACGAGACGGGATACCGGGCGGGCCTGGCGATGTCGTACGACGAGGGAATCGCGTACGCGACAAGCCGGCCGGGCCGTCAGTGACGCGGGGTGGGGCCGCCGAACGGCAGGAACAGGGTCCGGGTCGCGATCAGCCAACTCCCGTCCACCTTGCGGAAGTTGTCCTCGTAGTGCCCGACCTGGACCGGGGCACCGGCGGTGACCTGGCCACCGTGATAACCGTCGATCCGGTACGTCGTGAAGTACGCCGTCGAGATCGCCGTGTCGGGGGAGGTGAGGGTGACGAGGACGTTCGACATCAGCCGCCGTGAGAGCCGCCCGGCGGGACGGGAACCGAAGTACTTCCGCAACGCCCCCCGCCCCTCCACGAGCCGCTCGCCGTCCGGCCACTCCCAGGTGCCGTCCTCGGTGAACAGCTCGGCGACGGAGGAGGGTTCACCGAGATCGAGTCGGCGGACGAAGTCCAGGATCACGCGCTCACAGGCACGTTCGGCGAGGAGTCGCTGCAAAGGGTCGAGGTCCATGCGGTCGTTGGTACCAGCCGCACCCCTCGCCCCACGACCGAATTAACCCGGGGTCGAATGGCACCGGCGAGGGGACTACACCGCCACGTACGTCACCGGTTCGCTCCCCGTCATCTCCTCGGCCTGGCCCAGTTTGACCAGTCGGCGCAGGTGCGCCTCGGCCTCCGAGACCGCGATGTTCCGTGACTGGTACGGGATTTGGGACCAGGGGCGGTTCCACTCCATCCGCTCGGCGACCTGCCAGGGCGTGAGGGGTTCGGAGAGGAGGGAGAGGAGGTCGGCCAGCCGGTCCTCGTGGTGGGTGAGCAACTCCCTTACGCGACCGGCCGCGTCGGTGAACGTGTGCTGGTGGGCCGGGAGCACCTCCGCCGGGGCCAGCCGGCCGATCCGCTCCAGCGAGTCGAGGTAGTCGCCGAGCGGATCTGGGAGTGTGTCGTCGTCCGGGTCCTCGTACAGGCCGATGTGCGGAGTGATCTGCGGGAGCAGGTGGTCGCCGGAGAACAGGCGCCCGTGGCCCGGGAGTCGGGCCGGATGGTCCTCCTCCAGGTGCAGGCAGACGTGGCCGGGGGTGTGGCCCGGGGTCCAGATCGCGCGCAGCCGGCGGCCCGCCAGGCCGAGGAGTTCGCCGGGGACGATCTCGCGGTCGGGGAAGGCGCTGAGGGAACTGGCCGGGGCGGGTGCGGGGGTCGTCGTAGCGGCCAGGGTCGTTGTCGTGTTCATCGGGTCGTCTCCTTCTGGCGGGCGG
>NZ_JBLTJC010000520.1:0-5898 GCF_048158785.1 Streptomyces colwelliae
TCGCGCAGTTCCCCGCGCCCCTGAAGGGGCGCTTTCCGCGTCCGGTGGGCAGGGGGTGGCGGGGCGCCCTGGGGAGCTCTCGGCGTTCAGCGAGCCGGTGTTGACCGTTCGCTCTGTGTCGGGTGGAAGCGGCGGCGGTATTCCGCCGGGGCCGCGCCGAGGGATTTGAGGAAGGCGCGGCGCATGGACTCGGGGGTGCCGTAGCCGCTGGCGCGGGAGATCTCCTCGACGCCGTCGCCGGTGTCCTCCAGGAGGCGCCGGGCGTGTTCGAGGCGGACGCGGTCGACGTAGCGGCCGGGGGTCATGCCGGTCTCGGACTGGAACGCGCGGGCGAAGTGGCGGGGCGAGAGGCTGGCGCGGGCGGCCAGGGACTCGACGCTCAGGTCGTCGTCGGGGTGCTCGGTGATCCACTGCTGGACCTCACGGAGAGGGTCCCGGCGGGCCGTCTGGGCGGCCAACTGGGCGCTGAACTGGGCCTGGTTCCCCGGCCGGCGCAGGAACACGACCAGGTGGCGGGCGATGGTCAGCGCTGCGTCCCGGCCCAGGTCCTCCTCGACCAGCGCGAGGGCGAGATCGATGCCCGAGGTGACACCGGCCGAGGTGGAGACGGGACCGTCCCGGACGTAGATCGGGTCGGGGTCGACCGTCACGGCGGGATGCTCGCGGGCAAGCCTGGCGCAGTACGCCCAGTGGGTGGTGGCCCGGCGACCGTCCCGGAGGCCCGCCTCGGCGAGCAGGATCGCCCCGGTGCACACGGAGACCAGTCGCTCGGCGCGCGGCCCGTGTACGCGCAGCCAGTCGGTCAGGTGGGGGTCCGGGCCGCGCGTGCCCCGCCCGCCGGGGACGAGGAGCGTGTGCGGGGCGGGCGCGTCGGCGAGGGTCGAGTCCGGTACGACGGTCAGGCCGCTGGAGGTGCGCACCGGGCCGCCGTCCAGGGAGGCCGTACGGATGCGATAGGCCCCCGGGGCCTGCTTCTCGGCGCCCGCGAAGACCTCCGCGGGACCGGTGATGTCGAGGCTCTGAACGTCGTCGAAGAGGACCACCAGGACGGTTCGCATGACGTCGATTCTTCGCACTCCGCGGGATGGCCGCAATGACGGGTACCCCACCTTTCCTGCCATCCGGTACCCACCCCTGGAGCCCGTACCGACCAGTCGGTAACGTGGCTGTCATGACTACTGCCGCCGTCGATCCCCGTGCCGGGCGCCGCTGCCACAACGCGCTCAACTCCCTGCACGCCACGCTCTACTTCTCGCCCGACCTGGGGAAGGAGTTCGGCGCTCTCGGAGTCACGCACCCCGGGGCCGTCAACTTCGCCGTACGGGCGGCGGCGATGGGACCGGTCGGTCCCGGCACGGTGACGGCGACCTTCTACAACTACAAGTACGACCTCGTGGCCCGGCACGTGCCCGCCGTGTGGGAGACGGCTTCCCCGGAGCAGTGCCTCCACGCACGCGCGCGTGCCGTCGACGCGACCCTGCGGCGCCTGCTCGGAGAGGACGCGGTGGCGGCGGAGGAGATGGCGGAGGCCGCGCGCCTGGCGCTGCGGGCCACCGAGGCGTGTGCGCGCCCCGCCCGGCCCCTGTACGCGGCCCACGCCGATCTGCCGCTCCCCGAGGAACCGCACCTCGCCTACTTCCACGCGGCCACGCTGCTGCGCGAACACCGCGGCGACGGTCACCTGGCCGTCCTGATGTCCGCCGGACTCGACGGCCTGGAGGCCGTGGTCACCCACACCGCGACCGGCAAGGGCATGACCCCGAAGTGGGTGTTCGGCACGCGCGGGTGGAACCAGGAGGAGTGGGACGCCGCTTCGGGACGGCTCCGGGAGCGCGGGCTGCTCGACGGGAACGGCGAGCTGACGGAGGGCGGGGTCGCACTGCGCGCCGAGATCGAGGCGGAGACCGACCGGCTGGACCGGGCACCGTACGAGCACCTGGGCGCCGAAGGGGTCGTACGTCTGACCGAACTGGCGACCGGATTCGCGCGGCTCGCGCTCGCCGCCGAGGCGTTTCCCCGGGATCTGCTCGGCAAGAGCTAGGTACCGGACCCGCAGGACAGCGCCCTGATCCCCGGTTGTCGGTGTCACCTGCCACAATTGCCGCGCAACCTCAGTGGAGAAGGCGGTACGGGCGTGACGACACCCCTCGTAGGGTCCATCGAAGGCAGGATCGCCGAGGAGCTCGGCGTACGGGAGCGGCAGGTGAAGGCTGCCGTCGAGCTGCTCGACGGCGGTTCGACGGTTCCCTTCATCGCCCGCTACCGCAAGGAAGCGACCGAGATGCTCGACGACGCGCAGCTGCGCACGCTCGAGGAACGGCTGCGCTATCTGCGGGAGTTGGAGGAGCGGCGGACCGCGATCCTCGAATCGGTGCGCGAGCAGGGCAAGCTCACCGAGGAGTTGGAGGCGCAGATCCGGGCCGCCGAGACCAAGGCGCGCCTCGAGGACATCTACCTGCCCTACAAGCCCAAGCGGCGGACGAAGGCCCAGATCGCGCGCGAGGCGGGTCTGGAGCCGCTCGCGGAGGGCCTGTTGGGCGACCCGTCCGTGGAACCGCTGGCCGCGGCCGCCGCGTTCGTCGACGCCGACAAGGGTGTCGCCGATCCGCAGGCCGCCCTCGACGGTGCCCGGGCGATCCTCACCGAGCGCTTCTCGGAGGACGCCGACCTGATCGGCGAGCTGCGTGAGCGGATGTGGGGGCGCGGGCGCCTCGCCGCGAAGGTGCGGGACGGCAAGGAGGAGGCGGGCGCCAAGTTCGCCGACTACTTCGACTTCTCGGAGCCGTTCACCGCGCTGCCCTCGCACCGCATCCTCGCGATGCTGCGCGGCGAGAAGGAGGACGTCCTCGATCTCGTCCTTGAGCCGGAGGAGGACACCGAGGGACCTTCTTCCTACGAGGGGATGGTCGCCCACCACTTCCAGGTCTTCGACCGGGGCCGTCCCGGCGACAAGTGGCTTCAGGACACGGTCCGTTGGGCCTGGCGCACCCGCATCCTCGTACACCTCGGCATCGACCTGCGGCTGCGGCTGCGTACGGCGGCCGAGGACGAGGCGGTCAACGTCTTCGCCTCGAACCTGCGGGACCTGCTGCTCGCCGCACCGGCCGGCACGCGCTCGACACTGGGCCTGGACCCCGGTTTCCGTACGGGCGTGAAGGTGGCCGTCGTCGACGCGACCGGCAAGGTCGTCGCCACGGACGTGATCTACCCGCACGTCCCGGCCAACAAGTGGGACGACGCCCTCGCCAAGCTGGCCCGCCTCTCCGCGCAGCACTCGGTCGAGCTGATCGCGATCGGCAACGGCACGGCCTCCCGCGAGACCGACAAGCTCGCCGGTGAACTCATCACCAAGCACCCGGAGTTGAACCTCACCAAGGTGATGGTGTCCGAGGCCGGCGCGTCCGTGTACTCGGCGTCCGCGTTCGCCTCCGCGGAACTGCCCGACATGGACGTGTCGTTGCGCGGCGCCGTCTCCATCGCGCGCCGACTCCAGGACCCCCTCGCGGAGTTGGTGAAGATCGACCCCAAGTCGATCGGCGTCGGCCAGTACCAGCACGACCTGTCCGAGGTGAAGCTGTCCCGTTCGCTGGACGCGGTGGTCGAGGACTGTGTGAACGGCGTCGGCGTGGACGTCAACACGGCCTCCGCACCGCTGCTTTCACGCGTCTCCGGCATCACCTCCGGCCTCGCCGAGAACATCGTGTCGCACCGCGACGCCAACGGCCCCTTCAAGTCGCGTACGCAGCTGAAGAACGTGGCGCGGCTCGGCCCGAAGGCGTACGAGCAGTGCGCGGGCTTCCTGCGCATCCGGGGTGGCGACGACCTGCTCGACTCGTCCAGCGTGCACCCCGAGGCGTATCCGGTGGTGCGGCGGATGGTGAAGACGGCGGGCAGCGAGGTGGCGTCACTGATCGGCAACACGGCGGTGCTGCGCTCGCTGAAGCCGACGGAGTTCGTGGACGAGACGTTCGGTCTGCCGACGGTGTCCGACATCCTCAAGGAGCTGGAGAAGCCGGGGCGCGACCCGCGGCCCGCGTTCAAGACGGCCACCTTCAAGGACGGCGTCGAGAAGATCTCCGACCTCGCCCCCGGGATGGTCCTGGAGGGTGTCGTCACGAACGTCGCCGCGTTCGGGGCGTTCATCGACGTCGGTGTCCACCAGGACGGTCTGGCGCATGTCTCCGCGCTGTCGAAGACGTTCGTCAAGGACCCGAGGGACGTGGTGAAGCCGGGTGACATCGTCAAGGTGAAGGTGCTCGACGTCGACATCCCGGCCTGGCTCGTCCTCGGCTACCGCGAGCTGCACCAAGTCACCGGCGATCCAGTCCTGTTCAGCCGTGACTCCGACCTGTGGAACCAGTGGGACGGCATCCCCGACGACTGGCCGCTGCTGCCGATGATCGGCCGTAAGCAGCCGTCGATCCTCTACACGGTCGGCGAACGGCACCGCGAGCGCGTCGGCATGATCAGCGACGCGTTGGAGGCCGTCGACCCGTCCGAACTCCGGTCGTACACCGAGAAGTTCGCGGACGAGCTGATCGACGGGATCTGCGCCAAGGGCGAGACGGACATCGTCGGCGACTACGCGATGCTGCTGCCGGTACGCGTCCTGGCCCGGCTCTACGGCTTCCGGGACGAGCAGGGTCCGGGCCTGGTGACCGCGCTCAACGACATGATCGACGGACGCGAGCGGGCGATCGCCGGGCAGACCCATCTGGCCACGTCCATGGGGCAGTTGCTGGCCGACCGGAAGGAAGCGCCGGCGGACGACGTCGTGTCGAGGATGCTCACGCACACCTCCGGCTTCAACGACGTCGAGATCGCCCAGGACCTGATGGTGATGATGGCGGCGGGCCACCAGCCGACCGCCGACTGGATCGGCAACTCGCTGCGGCTGATGCTGACCGACGACCGTTTCGCGGCCTCGCTGTTCGGCGGCCGCAACAGTGTCGCCGAGGCGATGAACGAGGTCCTCTGGGAGGACACCCCGACCCAGAACGTGGCCGGCCGCTGGGCCTCCCGCGACACCCAGCTCGGCGGCCGCCGTATCCGCGCCGGCGACCTGCTCCTCCTCGGCCTCCAGGGCGCCAACTCCGACCCCCAGGTCCGCACCGACGGCTCCGCGCTCACCGGCGGCAACAACGCCCACTTCTCCTTCGGGCACGGGGAGCACCGGTGTCCGTTCCCGGCGCAGGAGGTGGCCGAGGTGATCGCGCGGACGGGGATCGAGGTCGTGCTGGACCGGCTGCCGGACATCGACCTGGCGGTACCGGCCGAGTCCCTGACGCGGAGACCTTCGCCATGGCTGCGCGGCCTGACCGAACTGCCGGTGCGGTTCACGCCCGTCGCCGCGCTCTGAGTTCCGAGCCCTGAGCTCTGAGATCCGAGTTCCGAGTTCCGAGTTCCGACCCTTGAGCCCTGCCCTGCCCCTGCCTTTCCTTTGAGCCCAGCCCCTGCCTTTGGAGGCACTCCCGCATGAGCACCGGTACCGAAGAGACCCGTATCGTCCTCGACCCGTTCGTCGGCGACCTGGACGGCGAGAGCGCCAGGCTGCGTGCGGCCGGTCCGCTGGCCGCCGTAGAACTGCCCGGTGGTGTGCCCGTGTGGGCGGTGACGCGGCACGCCGAGGCGAAACAGCTGCTCACGGATCCGCGGCTGGTGAAGGACATCAACGTCTGGGGCGCCTGGCAGCGCGGCGAGATACCCGCGGACTGGCCGCTGATCGGGCTGGCGAACCCGGGCCGTTCCATGCTGACCGTGGATGGCGCCGACCATCGCCGGATGCGCACGCTGGTCGCGCAGGCGCTCACCCCGCGCCGGGTGGAGCAGATGCGGGAGCGGATCGCGAAGCGGACGCAAAGCCTGCTCGACAGCCTGGACGGGGACGGGGACGGGGAC
>NZ_JBLTJC010000521.1:0-5892 GCF_048158785.1 Streptomyces colwelliae
GGGGCGCGAAGGGCGGGCATCGTGGGCATCGTGGGGAGGCCCGTGTTCACGCCCACTGGGCGGGTCGTGGCCGCCTCCGTCGTGCGCTCGGCGTCGGCCGCCGCCTGGGTCGCGGCGCGGCGGGCGCCGTAGCGGCGGTGGACCGCCTGCTTGGTGACACCCAGGGCCGAGCCCACCGCGTCCCACGAGAAACCGAGTGAGCGGTCGAAGTCCACGGCGGCCGTGACCAGGGTCTCGACACTGTCCCGCAGTTCCTGCGCGAGACGGACCGTCGGGGCGGGCGCGCGTCCGTAGACGACGAAGCCCGTGGAGGGGCCGGAGCGGCGCGGGCGGTAGACGTTGCCCAGCTGGGCGGTGAGCGTGCGCAGTGCGTCCACCTGCCGGCGGACCCGCTCGATGTCCCGCACCAGCAAGTGCAGGCTGGCCCGAGCCTGGGCGTCGTGGGTTGCGTGGTCGGCCATGAACAAGCCTCTCGAACCGGCGTTGAAAAGGATCGGGCCGCGCGAATGCGGCCCAAGGAGGTCAACTCTTTCTTGACCAACGCCTGTGCGCTCCGCTGGTCACGCGAAGGGGGCGTAGGGGCATATGCGTACGCCCCCGCAGAACCGGTGTGCGCTGCGGGCGCCGGGGAGTCGGGGGAGTTGTCGGTGAGTTGACGGTGAGTTGGCGGGTGTGAGCCGCCGGGCGCTTGTGCCGGGTCGCGCCATAGACTGGTGCGCTGCCCGCCCACCTCCGCCCGAGAGGCCCGAACCCTCCCATGAAGCTCGTCTTCGCCGGTACCCCCGAGGTCGCCGTTCCCGCCCTGGACGCCCTGATCGCCTCCGGGCGGCACGAGGTGGCCGCCGTCGTCACGCGGCCCGACGCGCCGGCCGGGCGTGGGCGCAGGCTGGTGGCGAGCCCTGTCGCCGAGCGGGCCGAGGAGGCGGGCATCGAGGTGCTGAAGCCCGTCAAGCCGCGCGACCCGGAGTTCCTGGAGCGGCTGCGGGAGATCGCGCCCGACTGCTGTCCCGTCGTCGCCTACGGCGCCCTGCTGCCCCGCGTCGCCCTCGACATCCCCGCCCACGGCTGGGTCAACCTGCACTTCTCGCTGCTCCCTGCCTGGCGCGGTGCCGCCCCCGTGCAGCACTCCATCATGTCCGGCGACGAGATCACCGGCGCCTCCACCTTCCTGATCGAGGAAGGCCTCGACTCCGGGCCCGTCTACGGCACCGTCACCGAGGAGATCCGCCCCACCGACACCAGCGGTGACCTGCTCACCCGGCTCGCCTTCGCCGGCTCCGGCCTGCTCGCCGCGACCATGGACGGCATCGAGGACGGCACCCTGAAGGCCCTACCGCAGCCGAACGAGGGCATCACCCTCGCCCCGAAGATCAACGTCGAGGACGCGGAGGTGACGTGGGCGGATCCCGCGCTGCGCGTGGACCGGGTGGTGCGCGGGTGCACGCCCGCGCCCGGTGCCTGGACCGTCTTCCGGGGGGAGCGGCTCAAGCTCATCCACGTCGTGGCGGTGCCGGAGCGGACCGACCTCGCGCCCGGTGAGCTCTCCGTCGGCAAGAACAACGTGTACGTGGGCACCGGTTCGTACGCCGTCGAGCTGCTGTGGGTGCAGGCGCAGGGCAAGAAGCCGATGCGGGCGGCGGACTGGGCGCGCGGGGCGCGGATCGGCGCGGGGGAGAGCCTCGGGGCTGTCGGGGCGTGACGTCCCGCGCACGTCCGGGCCGGTGCGACGTACGCTGGACGCACATCTCAGCCAGAAATCCGGAGCACCTTTTTCGTGAGCGAGCAGTCCCCGCGACCCCGTAAGCCCGGCAAGCCCTACCGCCGGCCGCAGAAGGACCCCGTCCGTTTCCTCGCCTTCGAGGCGCTGAGGGCCGTGGACGAGCGGGACGCGTACGCCAACCTCGTCCTGCCGCCGCTGCTGCGGAAGGCGCGGGAGAAGGGCGACTTCGACGCCCGGGACGCCGCGCTCGCGACCGAGCTGGTGTACGGGACGCTGCGCAAGCAGGGGACCTACGACGCGATCATCGCCTCGTGCGTCGACCGGCCGCTGCGCGAGGTCGACCCGCCGGTGCTGGACGTGCTGAGCCTCGGGGTGCACCAGCTGCTCGGGACGCGGATCCCGACGCATGCCGCCGTGTCCGCCTCCGTCGAACTCGCCCGGGTCGTCCTCGGCGACGGACGGGCCAAGTTCGTCAACGCCGTGCTGCGGAAGGTCGCGCAGGACGACCTCGACACCTGGATCGAGCGGGTCGCGCCGCCCTACGACGACGACCCCGAGGACAACCTCGCCATCGTGCACTCGCACCCGCGCTGGGTCGTCTCCGCGCTGTGGGACTCGCTCGGCGGTGGCCGCGCCGGTATCGAGAACCTGCTGGAGGCCGACAACGAACGGCCCGAGGTGACCCTGGTCGCCCGGCCCGGCCGCTCCACCACCGAGGAACTGCTCCGCGAGGAGGCCGCGGTGCCGGGGCGCTGGTCGCCGTACGCCGTGCGGCTCAGTGAGGGCGGGGAGCCCGGGGCCGTAGCGGCTGTGAAGGAAGGCCGTGCGGGGGTGCAGGACGAGGGCAGTCAGCTGGTCGCGCTCGCGCTGGCCAACGCGCCGCTGGACGGTCCGGACGAGAAGTGGCTCGACGGGTGCGCGGGACCCGGCGGCAAGGCCGCGCTGCTCGCCGCCGTGGCCGCCGAGCGTGGTGCGATGCTGCTCGCGTCCGAGAAGGCGCCGCACCGGGCCGGACTCGTGGCGAAGGCGCTCGCCGGGAACCCGGGGCCGTACCAGGTCATCGCCGCCGACGGGACCCGGCCGCCGTGGCGTCCCGGCAGCTTCGACCGCGTGCTGATGGACGTGCCGTGCACCGGTCTCGGCGCCCTGCGTCGCCGCCCCGAGGCCCGCTGGCGGCGCCGCCCGGAGGACCTCGAAGGGTTCGCGCCGCTCCAGCGCGACCTGCTGCGCACCGCGCTCGAATCCGTGCGCGTCGGCGGTGTCGTCGGCTACGCGACCTGCTCACCGCACCTCGCCGAGACCCGGGCCGTCGTCGACGACATGCTCAAGCAGTTCCCGCACACCGAACTGATCGACGCCCGCGAGCTCCTGCCGGGGGTTCTGGAACTGGGCGAGGGTCCCGACGTACAGCTCTGGCCGCATGTCCATGGGACCGACGCGATGTATCTGGCGCTCATCCGCCGGACCGGGTGACCTGGCGGCCGCGAGGGTGGTCCGTGGTGCAGCGCCATGCCTACCGCTCGATGGCACGCCCGACCGCCCGGCAGGCCGTTCTCGTGGCTCGGGCGCGCGTCGTCACGCCACGCGCCGAAGCGCCTCCCGCGTGAGGTCGGCGAGTGTCGGATAGCCGTCCACGGCCATGATCAGGTCGGTCTCCGCGAGGAGTGAGCGGAGGACGTGGATGATGCCGTCCGTGCCGCCCAGGGCGAGGCCGTAGGCGTACGGGCGGCCGATGCCCACGGCGGTGGCGCCCAGGGCGATGGCCTTGGCGATGTCGGCGCCGCTGCGGATGCCGGAGTCGAACAGGACCGGGAGGCCGTCCGCCGCTTCGGCCACGGCGGGGAGCGCGTCCAGGGCCGGGAGGCCGCCGTTGGCCTGGCGGCCGCCGTGGTTGGAGCAGTAGACGCCGTCCACGCCTCCGTCCTTCGCGCGGCGTACGTCCTCGGGGTGGCAGATGCCCTTCACGATCAGGGGGAGGTCGGTGAGGGACCGTAGCCAGGGGAGGTCGTCCCAGGTGAGGGGGTTGCCGAAGAGCTGGGTCCAGAGCAGGACCGCGGACTGGGGGTCCTCCTCCGGGGTGCGGGCGAGGCGGGCGCGGAAGACCGGGTCGCTGGTGTAGTTGGCGAGGCAATGGCCGCGCAGCTGCGGGAAGTTGGCGGTGGACAGGTCGCGGGGGCGCCAGCCGGTGACCCAGGTGTCCAAGGTGACCACGATGCCCTTGTAGCCCGCCTGTTCCGCGCGGTGGACGAGGCTCGCGGCGAGGTCCTTGTCGGTGGGCGTGTAGAGCTGGAAGAGGCCCGGGGTGTCCCCGAACTCGCCCGCTACCTCCTCCAGGGGGTCGACCGTCAGCGTGGAGGCGACCATCGGAACTCCGGTGCGCGCGGCGGCTCTTGCGGTCGCCAGGTCGCCGTGGCCGTCCTGGGCGCACAGGCCGATGACGCCGATCGGTGCCATGAAGACGGGAGAGGGCAGTTTCATCCCGAACAGGTCGACGGACAGGTCGCGTTCGGCCGCGCCGACGAACATGCGGGGGACCAGGCCCCAGTGGTCGAAGGCCGTCACGTTGGCCCGCTGGGTGCGTTCGTCGCCCGCGCCGCCCGCGACGTACGACCACACGGAGGGCGGCAGCGCCGAGCGCGCCCGGTCCTCCAGCTCGGCGAAGGCCATGGGGTAGGACGGCACGATGCCGCCGAGCCCGTTCAGGTAGATCTCGTTCTGGTAGGAGCCGAAAGGCTGTCCCATGCCCATGCCATCCCCTTCTCCGTCGAAGGCCGGTGAAGTGCAGGATTCTCGCACTCCGAGTCGGGCATCGCCGAGCCGGGTGTTCCGGGAGGGGTCGCCGTTGTGTCGACTCCGGGTCAGGCGGCGGGAGTTGCGGGGGTGAGCCGGACGGGCAGTTCGCGCCAGCCCTGGGCGATGAAGGACGGGACCTGTTCCAGTTCGTCCTCCTCCACCGCCAGGGAGATGTCCGGGAAGCGTGCGAAGAGCGCGGGCAGTGCGGTGAGCGCCTCCATCCGGGCCAGCGGGGCGCCGACACAGCGGTGCACGCCGATGCCCAGGGCGAGATGCCCGTCCGCGTTCCTGGCCACGTCGAACAGGTGGGCGTCGGGGCCGAAGCGCTCCGGATCGTGGCCCGCCGCGGCGATGGTCGTGAGGATGGCCTCGCCGGCGCGGATCGTCGTACCGTCGGGGGTCTTGATGTCGGAAACCGCATAGCGCAACGGCACGTTGGCGATGGACGGGGCCCAGCGCAGCGTCTCCTGGATCACCTGGTCCCAGGTCAACTGCCCAGCCAGCACCTGCTTCAGCTGGTCGGGGTGGCGGAGCAGGGCGTGGACGGCGTTGCCGATCAGGTTGACGGTCGTCTCGAAGCCGGCGCCGATGACGAGGAGAAGGGTGTGGATCAGCTCCTCCTCGGAGAGCCGGTCGCCCTGGTCGCGGACCGTGATCAGCTCGGTCGTCAGGTCGTCGCCGGGGTGCTCGCTCTTCTCCGCTATCAGCGCCGGCAGCACCGTCACGATCTGTTCGAGGATGTCGGCGGCCTGCTCAGGGGTTCCGGTGGTGTCCATGATCCCCTCGATGAGCCGCGCGACCGAGGCCCGCATCCGCTCCGGCACGCCGAACAGGTCGCAGATCATCCGCATGGGCAGCGGATGCGCGAACTCCGCCCGCAGATCGACGACTTGGCCCGCCGGGATCTGTGCCATCGCGTCGAGCAGACCAGCGGTGATCTCCCGGACCCGCGGCAGCATGGCCTCGGTACGGTGCCGGGTGAAACTCGGGGCGACGAGCTTCCGCAGCCGGGTGTGGTCCTCGCCGTAGGAACTGAGCATGTTGACGATGCTGGTCCAGCTGTAGAGCCATGCCCACGCCGGTTCGCTGCCGACCTTGTCGTACAGGGACCAGTGCCGGCGGGCGTCCCGGCTGACGCGCGGGTCGAGCATCAGCGACTTCAGCAGGTCGTACCGGGTGACGGCCCAGGCGGGGACGCCGCCGGGCAGTTCCACCGGCACGAGGGCGCCGAGCGTGCGCAGACGTGCGGCTTCTTCGGGGACGGCCCTGCCGAAGGGGTCGAGCACGATGGTTCGGCGCTTGTCCACGGAGCTCTCCTCAAGGTTGGCGGGTGGTACGCAAGAAGGCCTGGCGGTACGGCAGTTGGGGCGGGGCGGGGC
>NZ_JBLTJC010000522.1:0-5891 GCF_048158785.1 Streptomyces colwelliae
GGCTCAACTTGCTTGTAGCGGTGGGGTGTTGAGGTGCGGCGGCGACCGGTTCGTCACGCCCGCCGTCGAGTCCACTGCGGTTCCGTGAGCGCCCAGTCCCGTTCCCACTCGGCCAACCGGTGCCGCAGGGAGACCCGTCGGATTACTGTCCGCGCGAGGAGTGCCAGGCCGATCACACCGGCCGCGGACCACACACCGACGGTCAACGTGTGCTGCCAGACGGCCACTTCACCCGGCGGCGGGGAGACACTGCGGCCCTTGGCGTCGAGCCAGACGTCCACCACGTCACCGCGCCCCGTGTCCGCCGGCACCGCGACCGTGGTCGTACGCGGCCCTTTGCCCGGCTCCGTCCAGCGCACCGCCACCGGGAAGCTGCGCGGGCGGTTTCCCTCGACCGAGGGGAGCTGGGCGGGCGGGTTGCCGATCACCTTCGCGTGGACGCGATGACGGTCGGCTCGCTGGGTCGCGGCGATGGTCCGGGCCTGGTCGTGGGCCCACAGGCCCGCGGCGGCGCCGGCCAGGGGCGCACCGACGAACAGCAGGAGGGCGACGGCCAGCGCCGTCCACGCCTCCACGACATCCGACCGGCGCCGCAGCGGATTCTGCCGCCTGCGTCGGCTTCCTGCCCGGGTCCGCATGTCGACCTCCTCGCCGTCACCGGAGCCGAGGAACCGGACCCACCCCTGCTGGGGCTGGGCCACCGCTCCCTCGACGCCGCGCACGCATGCGAGCGTCCACACACATGTCGTACCCCCTACGAGGCACTTCGCTCAACCGGAGCGGAGGTGATCAGAGCGGATCAGACAACTGGAGCGGAGCGGATCAGAGCGGAATGGAACGGCCGGCAAGCCCCGTGCAGCCGTCGCCGCGCCGGGCCGAGCCTCAGCCGAAGCGTTCGATGCGGATGCGGTCCACCGGCTGGCCCGCCTCGACCAGCAGCCGTGAGGCATGTTCGGCGAAGCCGTTGGAGCCGCACACATAGGCCTCCCACCCACCAGCAGGCTGCTCGGCCAGGAGCGGGGCCACATGTGCGGCGGCCATACGTCCCACCGGCACACCCTCCGGCGCGCTGCGCGTGAACACGGCCGTGGTCTCCGCGCCGTACTCCCGCGCGTAGATCAACTCCTCCGGGCTGCGCGCCGACACCACCAGCCGCAGCGGCACGGACAGGCCCCGCGCCCGGTGCTGCCGGAGCATCGACATCAGCGGCACGACCCCGGAACCGGCGCCCAGCAGCAGCGCGGGCCGGTCGCCGGGCCAGGCGAAGAAGCCGCTCAGCGGACCGCGGACCTCGACCTCGTCACCGGGCTCGGCGACGGTGTGGAACCAGCCGGAGACCTCCCCGCCCTCGACATGGTCCAGGGTCAGCTCCACATGCCCGGTGTCGTCCGGGTGCGAGGCGATCGAGTAGTGGCGCTGTGCCACATAGCCGTCCTCGGCACGCAGCCGCAGCATCAGATGCTGGCCGGGGAGGTGTCCGGCCCAGCCGGGCACCGCGAACCGGAACGTGGCGGCGTGCGGGGTCTCCCGGCGGATCTCGGTGAGTGTGGCGGTCTGCCACATGGCGGCGGCGCGGTTGCTCACGGCGATGCGTCCCGGTACCGCGAACCTGGTGGCGGGCGCGAAGGTGTCAGTCACCGGAGTACCGCTGTTCCTCCCAGGGGTTGCCCCGGGCGTGATAGCCGTTCTGCTCCCAGAAGCCGGGCTCGTCGTGGTCGAGGAGACGCAGGCCCGCGATCCACTTGGCGCTCTTCCAGAAGTACAGGTGCGGCACCAGCAGCCGGGCGGGGCCGCCGTGCTCGGCGGGCAGCGGCCTGCCGTCGTACTCCCACGCGATCCAGGCACGGCCGTCGGTCACGTCGGAGAGCGGGAGGTTCGTAGTGTACCCGGTGTGCGAATACGCGACCACATGTGTGGCGGACACATGGGGCCGCACCACATCGAAGAAGGCGTCCAGCGAGACGCCGCCGAACCGCACCCCGAACTTCGACCAGCTCGTCACACAGTGGATGTCACCCTCGTAGGCCGACGAAGGCAGTTCGTGGGCCTGCGTCCAGTCCCAGGTGCGCGGCTGTGCCACCAGTCCGTCGACGCGGAACGTCCAGTCGGCCGGTGACAGGTCGGGTGTGACCTCGGCGGACAGGACGGGCCAGTCGTCGCCCGCGTCGTACTGACCGGGCGGCAGGCCGGCGTCGGGGACACGGGGGCGTCCGGTGAAGCCTCGGGTGACGTGCATACGGGTGGAGCCTCCAGGCCGTTCCGACGCGGGTCCGCCGGGCGAGCGTGATCAGTGGTTTCTCGCTTCAACGGTACGCGTCCACGAGGTATGCCCAGGTCCGAGGGTGACCGCCGATCATTGCGGCCATATGAACTCTCCTCGCGCCGGGGAATAGCCGCCAAGGGATCGACCTTGGTCTTCAGTGCGGCCCATGCGGCGGCTTGAGTGCGGAAAGCCGGTCGTCGTGCTGGTGTTGTGGGACCACATGTGGCCGCACGTGACCACTGGTGGTCCGGTGACTGCGAAGGAGAGTGAGGGAGCAGATGCCGAAGGCGTACGTCTTCACGCGTTACGGGGGACCCGAGACCGAGGCGCTCGTCGAGGTCGACCAGCCGAGCCCCGGCCCCGGTGAGGTCCTCGTCGCGGTGCGCGCGGCCGGGGTGAACCCCGTCGACTGGAAGCAGCGCACCGGCTACCGCCGACCCGGCGAGACCGGCTCACGCGCCTTCCCCGCGGTCTTCGGCCAGGAGGTCTCCGGAGTGGTCCGGGAGATCGGTGCCGGAGTCGACGGATTCGCCGTCGGCGACGAGGTGTTCGGCAGCACTGTGGCCGGCGGATACGCCGAGTACGCCCTGCTGCCCGCCACGGTCACCGCGCACAAGCCCGCCGAGCTGTCCTTCCGTGACGCGGCCACCCTGCCCGTCGCCGCCGCGACCGCGTACGACGGCATCCGCCAGCTCGACCTGCCCTCCGGCGCGACCGTGCTGATCACCGGCGCGGGTGGCGGCGTCGGCTCCGCGGCCCTGCAGATCGCCCGCGCGCTCGGACTGCGCGCCGTGGGCGTGGCGAGCGAGGGCAAGAAGGACTTCGTGGAGTCGCTGGGCGCGGTCCACGTCCCGTCCGGCCCGGATCTGGCCGCACGGGTACGGGCCGTAGCGCCGGACGGCATCGACGGCGCCTACGACCTCGTCGGCGGCGAGGTGCTGGAGGAGGCCGCCACCCTCCTCACCGACCCCACGAAACTCATCACCGCCGGCGCCCCCGCCCCCGAGGTCGAGAAGCTCGGCGGCGCCCGTGTCGAGCGTGCCCGCAACTCCGCCGTACTCGACGCGCTCGCGGAGCTCGTGGTCGGCGGCGAGCTGGACCCGCACGTGACGCGGACCTTCCCGCTCGACCAGGCCGGCGAGGCCCTGCGCACCGTCGAGGAGGGTCACGCCCGCGGCAAGATCGTGATCGAGGTCGCCGCATGAGCACGTCCGACGAACGTGTCCTCGACAACCCCGCCCGCGCGGCCCTCACCGGCCCGCACGCCCACTTCGCCGAGCGACGCGGCCGGATCCTGCGCTACCCGGTCGACGTGACCCCGTGGCTGGCCCTGCCCGACGAGCCCGACGCCGACGACTGGGCGGACGTCGCCGCGCTCTCCGGCCCCGGCACCGAGATCCCGCTCCTCGGCTTCAGGGGCCGGGTTCCGGACGACTGGGAGATCACCTTCGACATCGACGGCGTACAGATGGTGGACGCCGGGCTGGCCGCCGCACCGGACCCGGAGGCGATCGTCCTCGGCCCGGCCGACGTCCCCGAGATGCTCGACCTGGTGGAGCGGACCAAGCCGGGCCCCTTCCTGCCCCGCACCGTCGAACTCGGCACGTACCTGGGCATCCGCCGTGACGGCGCCCTCGTCGCCATGGCCGGCGAGCGCCTGCACCCGCCCGGCTGGACCGAGATCAGCGCGGTCTGCACGGACCCCGCCGCCCGCGGTGAGGGCCTCGCGAGCCGCCTCATCCTGGCCGTCGCGCACGGCATCCGCGAACGCGGCGAGACCCCGTTCCTGCACACCGGCGCGGGCAACACCACCGCCATACGGCTGTACGAGTCCCTGGGCTTCCGCCTGCGCCGGACCACCGCGTTCCTCGCGGCACGGGCGCCGGAGCATCTCGCCCAGACGCGGTCCGTAGGGGTGTCGTAGAAACCGATGCGGTAGAAACCGATGCGGTAGAAACCGATGCCGTAGAAACCATGCCGTAGATCCGCTGTCATAGAACCGATGTCGTAGAACTGAAGGGGCTGGTGACCCCTCAGGCGTCGTCCGACGCGTCGACCGGCCACGAGTTGTAGCGCTCCAGATAGCCGGCGAACCGGGTCAGGTCCTCCTCCGGCCAGTCCGCGAGCCGCTCCCGGAAGGCAGCCTGACGGTTCTCGGTGACCTGGGCGAGGATCCGACGGCCGGCGGCGGTGAGGTGCAGGACCTGGACGCGGTGGTCCTCGGGGGCGAGGCGGCGCTCGATGAGGTCGGCGCGTTCCAGGGCGGCGACCTGGCGGCTGACCGTGGACTTGTCGAGGGCGTAGTGCGCGGCGAGGTCGGTGGCACGGCAGCCGTCGCGTTCCTCCAGGTGGCTGAGGAGGGTGTACGACACCAGTGACAGCTCGGGGTGGAGGCGGCCCGCCGAGGCCCGGGCGCGACGGGCGAAGCTCGTCATCTCGCGCTGGATGGTCTCCACGGCCTGGTCCGCTCGCACTGGAATCTCCCTCGATCACCTCGTTGTTGCAGAGTACAACTCAGTGAGGAGGGCGGCCCCTCGCGGGCCCGGTGGTTCGGGTAGTGTTGCTCACCGGTCGCGGACGTTCCCGACCTTGAACTCCCGGGAGGTGAGACCCATTTCCGCTGTGTCAGGTCGGGTGCTCTCACCTCAGGACAGCTCGGATCACCGGTAGTAGGTGACCGCGAGAGCGCCCTTCGGCTACCTTCCGAAAGGCTCTCGGCTCTCATGCCTCCTCTTTCCCCCCTTTCCTCCGCTTCCGTCGTGAGCGCGCTCCGCGCCGCGGGCTGTGTCTTCGCCGAGGACGAGGCGCGACTGATCCTCTCCGCCGCGCGCACCCCGGACGAACTCGCCGCCATGGTGGACCGCCGGGTCGCGGGCCTGCCCCTCGAACACGTCGTCGGCTGGGCCGAGTTCAGCGGCCTGCGCATCACCGTGGGACCCGGCGTGTTCGTGCCCCGCCGCCGTACCGAGTTCCTCGTCGAACAGGCCCTCGCGCACGCCCCGGACGCGTCCGTCGTCGTGGACCTGTGCTGCGGTACCGGCGCGGTCGGCGCGGCGCTGGCCGCCGCCCTCGGCCGGGTCGAACTGCACGCCGCCGACATCGACCCCGTCGCCACGCGCTGCGCCGGCCGCAATGTCGCCGCCTACGGCGGACACGTCCACACGGGCGACCTGTACGCGGCGCTGCCCGACGCGTTGCGCGGCCGCGTCGACATCCTCGCGGCCAATGTGCCGTACGTCCCCACCGACGAGGTCGGTCTGCTGCCCGCCGAGGCCCGCGAGTACGAACCGCTGGTCGCCCTCGACGGCGGCACCGACGGCCTCGACATACTCCGCGAGGTCGCCACCGGGGCACCCGACTGGCTGACCCCCGGCGGCTGCCTCCTCGTCGAGACGAGCGAGCGTCAACTCCCTTCAGCGGTCGAGGCGTTCAGGCGTGCCGGGCTGGAGACTCGGTCGGCCTACTCCGAGAAGTTGTACGCGAACGTCGTGATCGGTGTGATCCGGCGCTGGTGCTGGGTCTGGCGGTGTGGGGTCTGTCGGCGACGTTCCTGAACACTCCCGTGAACGCCCTCGCGGTCGCCGTCGAACGCGCCCATGGCAGCCCGTTGATGTCCCGGTTCCACGCC
>NZ_JBLTJC010000523.1:0-5881 GCF_048158785.1 Streptomyces colwelliae
GCCCCCGCCCACCGCACCTTCCAGGCGATCGACCACTGCGTCGGCAACGTCGAACTCGGCCACATGAACGAGTGGGTCGGCTTCTACAACAAGGTCATGGGCTTCACGAACATGAAGGAGTTCGTGGGCGACGACATCGCGACCGAGTACAGCGCCCTGATGTCGAAGGTCGTCGCCGACGGCACGCTGAAGGTCAAGTTCCCGATCAACGAGCCCGCCGTCGCCAAGAAGAAGTCCCAGATCGACGAGTACCTGGAGTTCTACGGCGGCGCGGGCGTCCAGCACATCGCGCTCAACACCAACGACATCGTGCGGACCGTACGGACGATGCGCGCGGCCGGGGTGAAGTTCCTCGACACCCCTGACTCCTACTACGACACCCTCGGCGAGTGGGTCGGCGACACCCGCGTCCCCGTCGACACCCTGCGCGAGCTGAAGATCCTCGCCGACCGCGACGAGGACGGATACCTTCTCCAGATCTTCACCAAGCCGGTCCAGGACCGTCCTACGGTGTTCTTCGAACTCATCGAGCGACACGGCTCGATGGGCTTCGGCAAGGGCAACTTCAAGGCGCTGTTCGAGGCGATCGAGCGGGAGCAGGAGAAGCGGGGCAACCTGTAACGCACGGGTCCCGCAAGGGACTTGGGAGGACCGTGGCCGACGCGCCGATCGATCTGTCAGCACCGGCGAAGCGCTGGCTGTGGCAGAAGGGCACCCTGCACGAGCCCACGGTCCTCCAGTCGTTCGCCCTCGACGAGGTCCACCAGCGCCTGTACGTCCTCCAGTTGAGAACGGGCGGCGCCGACGCCGGCAACCTCTGCCTCAACCAGCTCGACTACACGGGCAAGGCGCTCGGCCACATGCACCTCCAGGGCTTCGGGCACGGCGTCAGCATGGGCGTGCAGAACACCTCCGACGGCGATGTGTGGATCTGGACCGAGGCCGCCGCGAAGGCCGGTTCGGGCGGCGCCTACGGCCAGGCCGTCACCCGCTTCCACTTCGCCGCCGGCGCCACCCGCACGTCCGCCGACGTGGCCGTCCGCAAGCCGATCGCGAACTCCACCAACAACCAGCCCACGGTCTGCATGACCTCGAAGCGCATCGCGATCCGCTACCGCATCGCCAACCAACCCCGGTACCGAGTCTGGGACTTGGACGCCTTCGTCGCCCGCGACTACTCCGCGCCGATCGCCGACATCGCCCAGACCGGCGCCCACCCGAACCCGGCGATCCCGTTCCAGGGCTACGCCCTCGACGGCGACTACCTGTACCAACTCGCGGGAACCGCCTACGACTCCACCACCAACCCGCCCGCGAAGCACGGCAACACCTACGTCTCCTGCCTCGACATCCGCACCGGCGAACTCGTCCAGCAGTCCCGCACGGAGGCCGGTTACACCCTCACCTACCGCGAACCGGAGGGCCTCGCCGTCCGCACGAAGCCCCGCACCCGCCTGTGCGTCGGCTTCGCGTCCGGGGAGGCGGGAGCACGGGAGTTCTCCCTCTGCTACAAGCCGTAGCCGCAGTTGTCCGCGAGAGCCCTCAACTCGTCTTCCCCTGCGGCTCCTTGTCCGTGGGCAGACCCTCCTCGGGCGGCTCGCCCAGCGCCGTCAACGCGGCCTGCGCCAGCGGCACCCGCAGCGGCGAGAAGTACGGGTTGATCTGCAACGCCTCCCGGAGATGCCGTCGCGCGGACGCGAACTTCTCCAACTCCCGCTCGATCATGCCCCGGTGGAACGCGTACAGCGCGTCCCGCACCCCGCCCCCGTGCACCTTGTCCGTCGCCACCGACGCGAACTTCAGCGCCTCCTCGTCCTGCCCCGCCCGGTGCAGCGCCCACCCCAGCGCGTCGGCCACCGCGATCCCCGGCTGCCGCGTCCACTCGGCGCGCAGCCGCCGTACGGCATCCCGCGCGTCGCCGTGGTCCGCCTCGAAGACGCCGAGGACCAACTCGTCGTCGACCCCGGCCGCCGCGTCCTTGGCGGCGAGGGCGCGCAGCGTGTCGTACTGCACGCGGGCCGCCTGGCCGAGGCCGAGCGCCTCGTACAACTCGCCCAGTTCCAGGGCGTATTGCGGGGTCGGCTGCTTGGCGAGGGCGACCTGGTACGCGTTCAGGGCCTCCGAGGTGCGGCCCAGCGCCGCGAGCGCGCGCCCCTCACCGGCCAGCGCCTCCCGCTGGTCGGGGTCGAGCCGTACGGCCGCCTCGAAGTGCCGTAGCGCGACCTCCCGGTCCCCGCGTTCCCAGGCCAGCTCACCGGCGCGTTGCAGCCAGGCGGCCTGCTCGGCGGGGGCGGTGGCCTTCGCCGCCGCGTCGGCGAGCTGGGCGGCGGCGTCCTCGCGCCAGCCCCGGTCGCGGTAGACGGCGGCGGCCCGCGCCATCACGGCGGGCCCGGTGCGCAGCTCCAGCAGCTTGTCGAGGGTGCGCCGGGTCGCCTTGTAGTCGCCGAGGCCGGTGTACGCGTCGATCAGCAGCGGATACGTCGTCCACCGCCTCGGCGCCAGCTTCACCGCGGCCTCGCCCCAGGTGCGCGCCGCGCGGAAGTCCCGCCGCTCGTTCGCCAGGGCCGCCAGACCGTCCATCGCCACGGCGCTCGCGTCGTTGCCCTTCGCGCGCACCTTCAGCGCGGTACGGAGGGCCTCCTCGGCCTTCGGGTAGTACAGGGTGTCTCCGGTCCGCCGCCCCTGCTCCACATAGGCCGAGCCGAGCACCGCCCACGACCGCGCGTCCCGCGGATGGACCCGCACCCGCGTCTCACGGTCGCCGATCAGCGCGGCCAGGTCCGGCAGCGCGGCCGGCACCCCCGCGGTGACCGCGCTCAGCGCCTGCGCCTTGGGTCCCGGCGCGGGCGGCGGCGCCGGACGCGGCTCCTCGGGCAGCAGCCACAGCAGCCCGCCGACCACGGCGCACCCGGCGACCGAGGCGATCAGCACCCGCCGCAGAACGGGGGAGCGGCGCCCCCGCGCCTCCGCCACCAGGGACGTACCAGGGCTCCGCTGTTCGTTCTCCATGGCGCTCACTGTGCGTCAGTACGACGACCACATCCCGGCACCGAAAGCCACGCGTGGACGGGGTTCACACCGATGGCCGCGAGTGCGACGCTGTGATCATGAGCCGTATCGAAGCGCCTCGCGACCAGGACACCGGGACCCTCGTCGACCGGCTGCTGGCCGGGCTGCCCGCCGAGGCCGTCCTCACCGACCCGGACGTCACGGACTCGTACGCCAACGACATGGCGAGCTTCTGCCCGTCCGGCACCCCCGCCGTCGTCGTGCTGCCGCGCACGGTCGAACAGGTCCAGCACGTGATGCGCGTCGCCACCGAACTGCGCGTCCCGGTCGTCCCGCAGGGCGCCCGCACCGGCCTGTCGGGCGCGGCGAACGCCTCCGAGGGCTGCGTCGTGCTGTCCCTCGTCAAGATGGACCGCATCCTGGAGATCAGCCCGGTCGACCGCATCGCGGTCGTCGAGCCGGGCGTCATCAACGCGACCCTCTCCCGCGCGGTCAACGAACACGGCCTCTACTACCCGCCGGATCCCTCCAGTTGGGAGATGTGCACGATCGGCGGCAACATCGGCACCGCGTCCGGCGGGCTGTGCTGCGTGAAGTACGGGGTGACGGCCGAGTACGTCCTCGGCCTGGACGTCGTCCTCGCCGACGGGCGGCTCATGACCACCGGCCGGCGTACGGCCAAGGGCGTCGCCGGGTACGACCTGACCCGGCTGTTCGTCGGTTCGGAGGGCTCGCTCGGGATCGTGGTGAAGGCGATCCTGGCGCTGAAGCCGCAGCCGCCCCAACAGCTCGTCCTGGCAGCCGAGTTCGGGTCGGCGGCGGAGGCGTGCGACGCCGTGTGCCGGATCATGGCGGGCGGGCACGTGCCGTCCCTCCTCGAACTGATGGACCGTACGACCGTCAAGGCCGTCAACGACCTGGCGCACATGGGACTGCCGGAGACGACGGAGGCGTTGCTGCTCGCCGCCTTCGACACGCTGGACCCGGCCGCCGACCTGGCCGCCGTAGGAGCCCTCTGCGAGGCGGCCGGAGCCACGCAAGTGGTGCCCGCCGAGGACGCGGCCGAGTCCGAACTGCTGCTCCAGGCGCGGCGGTTGTCGCTCACGGCGCTGGAGGCGGTCAAGGGCACGACGATGATCGACGACGTGTGCGTGCCCCGGTCGCGGCTCGGCGAGATGCTCGAAGGGGTGGAACGGATCGGCGAGAAGTACCGGCTGACGATCGGCGTCTGCGCGCACGCCGGCGACGGCAACACGCACCCCACCGTCTGCTTCGACGCGCAGGACGCCGACGAGTCCCGGCGCGCCCGCGAGTCCTTCGACGAGATCATGGCCCTCGGCCTGGAACTCGGCGGCACCATCACCGGCGAACACGGCGTCGGCGTCCTGAAGAAGGAGTGGCTGGCCCGCGAGATCGGCCCGGTGGGCGTCGAGATGCAGCGGGCGGTCAAGGCGACCTTCGACCCGCTGGGCATCCTCAACCCCGGCAAGCTCTTCTGAACCCGAACCTCCCTACGGCTCACTCCCCGTCCCGCGACTCGTCCGACGGCCACGGGTCGCGCAGCCACAGGTCGTCGGCCGGCGTCGGTGCGAGCAGCTCGGCCAGGCCGGCGTCGATGCCGAGCTGCTCGGCCTCAGAGCCCGGGGGTACCACCCGAAGGGTGCGCTCCAGCCATGCCGACACCTGCGCCGCCGGGGCCTCCAGCAGGGCGTCCCCGTCGGGTGAACTCAGCGCCATCAGGACGACACTGCGCCGCTCCACCTTCGTCGGCCACACCCGCACGTCCCCGTGCCCGCACGGCCGGAACACCCCCTCGACGAGCAGTTCACGGGCGAACGTCCAGTTCACGGGGTGCTCGGAGTTGATGTGGAAGGAGATGTGGACGGCGTACGGATCGTCGGTGCGGTAGCTCAGCAGGGCCGGGACCGGAATGCTCCGCTCCGGCGACAGGATGAGCTTGAGCTCCAACTCCCGCTCTACGACTGTGTGCATGGCGTGTGACTCCTCTCGCTGACCGGGCCCCGCGGTGGGCCCGTACGAGTGGAGAGGGCGTGCGGGCGGAAGCATTACGCGAGTTCGGGAAACTTTTTTTCCGCGCCGCGTCACGAAGGCTTCGCGGGGCTTCGGAGCGTGTGGACTCCGTGCACGAGGTTGCCCGGAAAGGGGTGGGTCCGGCGGGACGGGCAGTGGCGGTCGCACGGGTCTGATAGATGTGGACACCCCCATTTGACCTCCGAGCAGATACGGGACGACGGACATGAGCGCCCCAACGCCGGCACCCGGTGACGACAGGCCCCGCGAGGGGTACTACCCGGACCCGTCCATTCCTGGCTATGTCCGGTACTGGAACGGCGCGGCCTGGGTGCCCGGCACCAGCCGCCCGGCGCCGTCGGACGGCCTGCCGCTCGGCGCGCCGGGCGGTCCGGGCCAGTCGGGTCAGCCGGGTCGGTCGGGTCAGTCGGTCGAGGAGACCGGGCCGCACTTCTTCGACGAGGACCCGGCGCCGGACAACCGGGTGAACCCGGCGGAGGCCCAGCACGGCAGCCGCCCCGAACCGGCGGCCGCGTGGGGCGCGGACCGTGCCCACCAGAGCGGGTTCGGCGGCGACCAGGACCGCCGTGTCTCCTGGGGCTCCCCGGACCCGAGGACGGGCCGCGCCGAACACCATGACGGTGGTGACGGCTTCGAAGCCGTACGCCAGCGCGGTGCGGGGCGAAGTCGCCGGAGCGTTCGTCGTCGAACTCCAGGAGATACGTGTCGACATGCGGTGTCCCGGCGAAGACCCGCTTGGCCAGCCAGTCGTAGCCGCCTGGCTGCCCGGCGCTCGCGGTCTGGGACTGGACACGTCGGTGCGCGCGCTGCGCTCAGCGGC
>NZ_JBLTJC010000524.1:0-5879 GCF_048158785.1 Streptomyces colwelliae
CTCCTCGTAGGGGCCGCCGGGGTCGGATGGGGTGTCTACGCCAAGCTCGACTCGAACATCACGCCCGACAACGCCGCCGCCGCCGAACTCGCCCGGTACGAGAAGGAGCGGCCCACCGCCCTCGTGAAGGGGGCGCAGAACATTCTGCTGATCGGGTCCGACTCGCGGTCCGGGGACGGGAACGCGGAGTACGGGCGGGACTCGGGGACCGAGCGGTCGGACACGACGATCCTGTTGCACCTGGCGGCCGACCGGCGCAGCGCCACCGCCGTGTCGTTGCCGCGGGACCTGATGGTGGACGTGCCGGGGTGTCTGCGGCCGGACGGGACGCGGAGCGAGCCGATGTTCGCGATGTTCAACTACGCGTTCCAGGTGGGGGGTTCGGGGTGCACGATCCGGACCGTGGAGAAGCTCACGAACGTGCGGATCGACCATCACATGGTGGTGGATTTCCATGGCTTCAAGGACATGGTCGATGCCGTGGACGGGGTGCAGGTCTGCCTGAAGGAACCTATTCGTGACAAGGCTGCCCGGTTGAAGCTGCCCGCGGGGCGGGTCACGCTCGACGGGGAGCAGGCGCTCGGGTATGTGCGGGCTCGGAAGTCGCTCGGGAACGGTAGTGACACCGATCGGATGGACCGTCAGCAGGGGTTCCTCGGGGCGCTCGTCAACAAGGTGCGGAGCGACGACGTGCTGTTCAATCCGGTGAAGCTCTATCCCGTGCTCGATGCGGCCACCTCGTCGCTCACCACCGATCCGGAATTGGCGAATCTGCGCGGTTTGTACGAACTGGTGCGCGGCCTGCGGAACATCCCCACCGAACATGTGCAATTCCTCACCGTTCCGCGGGAGTCGTACATTTACAACGCGAATCGCGACCAGCTCGTGGAGCCCGAGGCCGAAAAGCTGTTCGCCCGGCTCCGGGCGGACGCGACCGTCGCGGTGACGAAGCAGGTTCCGCAGGATTCCGTCGCAAACGCCCTTAATACGGCGCCGGGTTCGGGGGTCACGCCCGCGCCGACGTTTCGCGGGAACACCGCCGCCGAAGACACCTGCGGGTAAAGCGATCACCAAGTCGACGAACTTTTGTTCCGAAAAATAGGACGGATTGACCGGTTGTAGGGACGTGGAATTTGTCACCACAGTCACTTGCCGCTCAACTGGACGGATAGTGTGAGCGACCCGGTGTGCTTGCGCACCGGTTGTACGAGACCCGAGCGCCTGGAGGGGGAAGGCGCCGCGTGGCCCCGACGGAGGATTCGGTAAACCGTGGACGCGCAAGGCCGTGGGCGGGCGGACAACATCGACCCCGCAGACCAGTGGGTACTCAATCCGAACACTGGCGAATACGAACTGCGACTGACTCCTTCCACACCGCAGTCAGCGGTGCCGGGGCCCCGTAGAGCCACTGCGCAGAACCGCAGTGTGGCGGCGCCGGAGCGGGAGACGGTCCCGAGAGCCCCCGGGCGTGAGGTGCCGCCGCCGCGCAGACGGCGGGGCGTGCCCGAGGAGCCACCGGGGCGGCGCGGGCGCCGGCCGGTGAAGAAGAAGGCCAAGGGCAAGAAGATCCTGATGTGGACCGGCGGCGGTCTGGCCCTCGTGCTGGTCGCCGTCGCCGGAGGCGGCTACCTCTACATCAAGCACCTCAACGACAACATCACGGCCGTCTCCGACGACGGCGCGAGCACCGGTGGCTTCAGCAAGGGCAAGGCCATCAACCTGCTGGTGATCGGCACCGACAAGCGCACAGGTGCGGGCAACGAGGGCTACGGCGACTCCGGCAGCGTCGGCCACGCGGACACCACGATCCTGCTGCACGTGTCCAAGGACCGTTCGAACGCGACCGCGCTGAGCATCCCCCGGGACCTGATCACCGACGTCCCGGACTGCGAGACGGCCCAGTCGGACGGCAGTTCCAAGGTCATCCCGGGCACGACGAGCGTCCGCTTCAACACCAGCCTCGGGCAGGACGGCCGTACGGCGAGCTGCACCGTGCGGACCGTCACCGAGCTGACCGGGATCCAGCCCGACGACTTCATGGTGGCCGACTTCAATGCCGTGAAGACGCTGACGGACGCGGTCGGCGGGGTCGAGGTCTGTCTGGCGAAGGACATCGACGACTCGGACTCGCATCTGAAGCTGTCCAAGGGCACGCACAATCTCTCGGGCGAGCAGGCGCTGGCCTTCGTGCGGACCCGGCACTCGGTCGGCTTCGGCGGTGACCTCAGCCGGATCACACTCCAGCAGCAGTTCCTCAGCGCGCTGATGCGGAAGCTGAAGTCCAACTCCACGCTCACCAGCCCCTCGAAGATGCTGAAGCTGGCCGAGGCCGGCACCAAGGCGCTGACCGTCGACGACAACCTCGACTCCATCGGCAAGCTGAAGGACCTCGGTCTGGAGCTGGGCAAGCTCAACCCGAAGAACCTGACCTTCACCACCGTGCCGGTCGTCGACAACCCGGCGGAGAAGACCCCGGTGACGGTCGTCCTCAACAACACGACCGCCCCGCAGGTCTTCTCGTTGATCAAGAGCGACACCTCCTTCACCGCGGTCAAGCAGAAGGCCGCGAAGGAGAAGGCCGCCGTGGCCGCCCGGCTCAAGGGCACCAAGTCCGCCGCCTCCGCGGTGCGGGTGCGGATCCTCAACGGAGGGGCCGTCGCCGGCAGCGCACAGGAAACTCTCACGTGGCTACAGAATGATGAGGGCGTGCTCAAGTCCGAGAACGCGGGCAACGCTCCGGCGGCGCTCGCGAAGACGACCCTCGAGTACGCACCCGACCAGGCGGACCAGGCTCGACGGCTCGCCGACATCATGGGTCTCTCGGGGTCCGCGATGAAGCCGGGGAAGAGTGTGCAGAACTCTCAGGGGCTGCCGGCGATGACGCTGACCCTGGGCAAGGACTTCAAGGGGGCCGGCGTTCCGCTCACCTCGACCGCGGGGTCGACGCCGGAGGGGGTCCAGAAGTCCACGGCGGACAAGGTTGAGTGCGCCAAGTAAGTGACCACACGGGTCCGTTCCGCGTCTAACGGGGCGCGGGGCGGACCCGTGTGTCAGGGCGCGGCGTGGGAGGGGTGGGGACGTGACGCAGAGCAGCGTGCGTGGGGAGGTGCCGGCGGTCGAGGACACGATGTCGCTCACGCCGGTGGACGGGAAAAGACCGTCGGGCGGAGCCAGGGGCAGACGCAAGGGCGGTGGACGCCGGGCGTTGCGCTGGTCGGCGATCGTCCTCGCGGTGGTCATAACCGGGACGGCCGGCGCCGGATACCTGTACTACCAGCACCTCAACGACAACATAAAGAAAGACCCCCTGAACATCGGGGACGAGAAGGACAGGGCGGCCGAGTCCAAGGCCAACGCGGCCGGGCAGAAGCCGTTGAACATCCTGCTGATCGGTTCGGACGCGCGGGACTCCGCGGAGAACCAGAAGCTCGGCGGCGCGAAGGACACCTTCGGCACCCCGGCCCGCGCCGACGTCCAGATGCTGCTGCACGTCTCGGCGGACCGCTCCAACATGTCGGTCGTGAGCATGCCGCGCGACACCTTGGTGGACATCCCCAAGTGCACGGACCCGGACACCGGCAAGAAGTACGCGGCCGAGACGAACGTCATCACGAACGACTCGCTGGGCCGTGGCGGCCCCGGCTGCACGGTGGCGACCTGGGAGAAGCTGACCGACATCCACATCGACCACTTCATGATGGTCGACTTCTCGGGTGTGGTGTCGATGGCGGACGCGATCGGCGGAGTGCCGGTCTGTGTGAGGGCCAACGTCTACTCGCACACGTCCTCGGGCAAGGGCTCCGGCCTGAAGCTGAAGGCGGGCACCACGCCGGTCAAGGGCAAGCAGGCCCTCCAGTGGCTGCGCACGCGCTACGGCTTCGAGGACGACACCGACATCGCGCGGGCCAAGGCCCAGCACCAGTACATGAACTCGATGGTCCGCCAGCTGCGGGAGAACGCCACGCTGAGCAACCCGGGCAAGCTGCGCAGCCTCGCCGAGACGGCCACCAAGTCGATCACGGTCGACAACGGTCTCGGGACCGTGGCCAAGCTGTACGACCTGAGCAAGGAGCTGAAGAAGGTTCCGACCAAGCGGATCACCATGACGACGATGCCGTGGGAGTACTCGGGCAGCAGCGGCCGGGTGGTGCCCAAGCCGACCGACGCGGCGCAGCTGTTCCGGCTGGTCCGCGAGGACATCGCGCTGGACGGCAAGGACAAGAAGAAGACGGCCACGGCCGCGAAGGCGTCCACCGACCCGGCCGCCGCCGACGACAAGATCGCCGTGCAGGTGGAGAACGGCACCCGGACCGACACCACGAGCGCGGTGCGGGGACGGGCGACCGCGGTGGCCGGGCTCCTCGTCGGCAAGGGCTTCAAGGAGGCGGTGGCGGACTCGTCGACGGCCCCCAGCCAGGCCACGACGGTGATCCGCTATCCGAGCGCCGACCTGGAGGGCGACGCCCAGCGGGTCGCCAAAGCGCTCGGCATCCCGACGAGCGCGGTGAAGAAGTCCACGAGCGTCTCCGGGGTCACCCTGGTCGTCGGCGCGGACTGGAGCACCGGAACCACGTACAAGGCGCCGGCCGCGGACGACACGACACCGGCGTCGGCGGACGTGCTCAACGGTTCGGACACCACGGCGTGCATGGGCATCGACCCGAACTACACCTGGTAGTCCGGGCCGTTACGGAGGATCGCGCGGTGCTCAGCTGCTGGACGGGCTGAGTACCGCGGGCCGCCGGGACGCGATCACCCTGCGCGCAAGGGACTTGGGGCTGGTGAGGAAGCCGTAGCCCCACGACATGTGCATGGTGGCGAGGGCGACCGGGATCTGGAGGCGGGCCTTCAGCGAGAGGCCCTTGCCCGCCGGGAGTGAGCCGAGCGCGATCGCCGCGAGGTAGCCGCCGGGGATCAGGAAGCCCCAGGGGGTCAGTGCCGCGCCGACGACGATGCCGGCCGCGATCGCGCAGACGGCGGTCGGCGGGGCGAGGTAGCGCAGGTTGATGGAGCCCTCGTGGTAGCGGGCGACGACGTGCCGCCAGCGGCCGTAGTCCTTGTACTGCTTGGCCAGCGCCTTCACGCTCGGCCTGGGGCGGTACGACACCCTCAGCTCGGGCGAGAACCAGATCAGGCCGCCCGCCTCGCGGATGCGGAAGTTCAGCTCCCAGTCCTGGGCGCGGATGAACTCCTCGTTGTAGCCGCCCTGTTGCTCCAGTGCCTCGCGGCGGAACACCCCGAGGTAGACCGTCTCGGCGGAGCCCGCTTCCCCTCCCGTGTGGAAGGCCGCGTTGCCCACGCCGATCTTCGAGGTCATCGCGGCGGCGACCGCGTCCTCCCAGGCGTTCTCGCCCTCGGCGTGCATGATGCCGCCGACGTTCTGCGCGCCGGTCTCCTCCAGGAGGCGTACGGCGGTGGCGATGTAGTTCGGCGAGAGGATGCCGTGGCCGTCGACGCGGACGACGATCGGATGGCGGGAGGCCTTGATCGCGGCGTTGAGGGCGGCGGGCGTGCGGCCGGTGGGGTTCGGAACGGTGTGCACACGCTTGCTTTTAAAAGATGCAGTTTCGGCGACAAGCTCGGCCGCGATCTCGTCCGTACGGTCCTTCGAGGGACCGATGGCGATCACGACCTCCATCTCGCCGTCGTACTCCTGCGCGAGGATCGCTTGGACGGCTCCGCGCAGATGCCGCTCCTCGTCGAGGACGGGCATGATCACAGAAACGGCGGGGAGTCGCACGTCGGGCTTGGCGGGCCCGATCACCGACACCGTCTGGGCGGAGACGGCGAGCGCGGTCAGGACACCGGCCGGGCTGTCCTTCCCGGTGCGCTCGGCCTCGCTGCGGATGAGCTGCATCGCGGCCGGATACGCGGCCGAG
>NZ_JBLTJC010000525.1:0-5803 GCF_048158785.1 Streptomyces colwelliae
GTGCTCGGAAACCCCGCCGCCTTGACGCTCGCCAGGTACCCGTCCTTCACCGTGTCCACGGTGAGCCAGTCGTCCTTCAGGATCCCGCCCGTGTCACCGGAGTTGGGGTTCCACGACCAGAAGGTCCAGGAGAAGGAGTCCGCGCCGTACGTCGAGGTCGGGCGGAGGTAACTCACCAGCGCCGCGAGCCACTTCTGGTCCACCGTCGACGCCAGCGTCGTGCCGAACTCGCCCACCCACACCGGCGCGATGTTCTGCCGGAAGAGATAGCCCCAGTACTTGTCCCACACCCCGGGCATGTTCGCCGGGAAGGACGGATCGCTGAACCAGCTCTGCTGGGCGACACTCGTCGCGTAGTCGTGGGCGGAGTACACGACCCGGTTCGGGACGTTCAGCTCCACCGGGTACTGGCCCGCACCCATCAAGTTGCCGCCCCACCAACCCGATACGCCGGCGTACGTCTGCACGCCCTCGACGAAGATCAGCAGGTCCGGGTTGACCGACAGCACCGCGTTGCCCGCGCGTTCCGCCGCCAGACGCCAGTCCGTCGCGACGTCACCGCAGCCCCAACACGCCGGATCGTGCGGCTCGTTGTGGAGGTCGATGCCGATCACCGTGGACTGGCCCGCGTAACGGGTCGCCAGGGAGCGGAGGTTGGCGATCCACGTCGACTCCGGTACCGATGACGTGTACCAGAGCGCCGACTGGGCCGACGCGTCCGGACGGTGCCGGTCGAGGATGACCTTCAGGCCGTCCTGGCCGGCGTAGGCGACGAGTTTGTCCATGATCTGGAGGGAGTTGAGGCCCTGGAGGTCGGCGTTCTTGCCGCTGGAGAAGTCGATGCTGTTGGGGACCGTGCCGGACTTGAAGATGTCGTCGCTGTAGGGGAGGCGGATGGTGTTGTAGCCCAGCGACTTCATCTGGTCGATCATGCTCTTGTAGTCGCGTGACCAGAGGCCGTGCACAACGTAGTTGGCGGTCTCGAAGCCGAACCAGTTGATCCCGGCGATACGGACCGGCTGCCCGGCCGCGTCGAGGATCTGGCGGCCACTGGCGTGCCAGTAACCGGCGCCGGGGGCACTCGCCGTATCGGCCGCCTGTGCTGGGTGCACACCGGCCAGCGGTAGAAGGAGCGCTGCGGCAACAGCGCACAGCGCTCTTCTCAAGTTGCGGAAGTTGCGGAACATGTCGCGGCTTCCTCTCGGAGGCGCGGGTCCGGAACGGGTGGGAGCGCTCCCACCACCCTGCGCCTCCCATGGAAGCCACGCCGCGTGGACACGTCAAGGCAACGGACGTCGACAGTCACCTACGGCTACCGGCTGAGCCTGCGGAACCTCCGCACCGCCAGCGGAAGGAACAGCAGCGTCAGCGCCGCAGGCCATGCCCCCGCGAGCAGCAACGCGTGCTGCTCCGGCCAGGACGTGCCCTGCCCCGTCGGCGCCCCGAAGAGCGCCCGTGTCGCGCCCGCCGTGGACGAGAGCGGGTTCCAGAGGGCGGCCTGGCCGAGCCAGTGGGGCATCTGTGTCGGGGAGACGTAGATGCTCGAGATCATCGTCAGCGGGAAGACGATCGCGAACAGGCCGCCCACCTGCTCGGGGCCGGGGAGCAACAACCCCAGCCACACGCCCACCCAGATCAGCGCGAAGCGGAGTGCCAGGAGCAGCGCCACCGCCTTCACGAAGTCCAGGCCGAGGCCGATGTGGATGCCGAGGTCCGCTCCCAGGTCGGAGCCCGCGCCGAACGCCGGGCGCCAGCCCATGCCGTACGCCGTGGCCATCATGATGCCCAACTCGGCGCAGGCGACGATGAGATCGGTCGCGCCGCGCCCCGCCACCACCGCCGACGGCGCCATCGGCATGGAACGGAACCGGTCGATGACGCCCTTCTTCGCGTCGTTCACGAAGATCGTCGCCGTCGACACGAAGCCCATGGCCACCGTCATCACGAACATGCCCGGCATCAGGAACGCCTTGTAGTCCCCGCCGCCCGGCACCCGCATCGCCTTGCCGAAGACGTACCCATACAGCAGCACGGACAGGATCGGGAAGCCCAACTGCCAGAGGATGCTGACCGGTTGGCGCCGGTAGTGGGTCAGGCCGCGCCGGACGACGTTCCAGCAGTCGGCGATCGTCCAGAAGAAGCGGCCGTGCTGGGGCCGTCTGCGGTACGTCCGTCCGGTCCCCTCGGACGCGGACGCCGACGCGGGCGCCGTCTGCGCGCCGCCGCTCACGCCGCCGCCCCCTCGGTCTCCGAGACCTCGGACTCCGGTTCCTGGGCGGTCGGTTCTTCTTCCGTACGGCGGCCCGTGAGCCGTAGGAACACGTCGTCCAGGCTCGGGCGGCGCAGGCCGATGTCCTCGACGGGGATGCCGTAGTGGTGGAGGTACCGGGCGACCTCGGTCAGCGAGCCCACCCGGTCGGCCACCGGCGCGTGCACCCGCAACTCCCCCATGTCGGCCTCCGGTTGGCCGCCGTGGGCGACCCTCGCGACCGCCTGCAACGCGTACGGGATGTGGGCCGGTTCGCGCAGCACGACCTCGATACGGTCGCCGCCGACGCGGTTCTTGAGGCCGTCGAGGGTGTCGTCGGCGATGGCCCGGCCCTGGTCGATGACGGTGATGCGGGAGGCCAGGCGGTCGGCCTCCTCAAGGTATTGGGTGGTCAGGAGGACCGTGGTGCCGTCCGCCACCAACTGCCGTACCGCTTCCCAGACTTCGCCCCGGCTGCGCGGGTCGAGGCCGGTGGTCGGTTCGTCGAGGAAGAGGACGGCGGGGGCCAGGATCATCGAGGCCGCGAGGTCGAGGCGGCGGCGCATGCCTCCGCTGTAGCCGCCCGCGCCCTTGTCGGCGGCGGCCTCCAGGTCGAACTGGCGCAGGAGTTGGGTCGCCCTCAACTTGGCCCGCCTGCGGCCGAGATGGAAGAGGCGGCCGAACATCTCCAGGTTCTGCCGGCCGGTGAGGATCTCGTCGATCGCCGCGTACTGGCCGGTGAGCCCGATCCGGGTGCGCACCTGGCGCGGCTGCCGGGCCACGTCGAGACCGGCGACGGTCGCCCGGCCGCCGTCGAGCCGGATCAGCGTGGAGAGGATGCGGACGGCGGTGGTTTTGCCGGCGCCGTTCGGGCCGAGCAGACCGTGCACGGTGCCCTCGCGGACGGCCAGGTCGAAGCCGTCGAGGGCGTGCTTGTCGCCGTAGCGCTTCTCCAGCGCCTCGGCCTCCACCACGTAGGAGTCACCACCCATGGGCCCTCTTCCCTCCCTCCTGTACCGAGCGTTCGAACTGCGTGCACCGTATCCGATTGCGCGTACGGTGTACTCGGTTTTCGCCCCGGGATCTACACTCGCCCCATGGCGAGCAGTCAGGAGTCCAGCGGCAGTGGTGACATCGGCCGCACCCTCGAACTGCTGTGGGACACCGGCCCCCGCCCCAGCCGCGGGCCGAAGCCGGGGCTGTCCGTCGACCGGATCGTGGACGCGGCCATCCGCATCGCGGACGAGGAGGGGCTCGACGCGGTCTCCATGCGCCGCGTCGCCACCGACCTGGGCACGGGCGCGATGTCGCTCTACCGGTACGTCCCCGGCAAGGCCGAGCTCCTCGACCTCATGCTGGACCGCGTCCGCTTCCCGGACCGCCCCAACGACCGCGAGAGCGGCGGCAGTTGGCGCACAGCACTGGAGGCCACCGCCCGCGAGGCCCTGGCCGTCCACCGCCGGCACCCCTGGCTGCTGCGCGTCAACCAGTCCCGCCCACTCCTCGGGCCCCGCGCCCTCGCCACCCTGGAGCACCTGCTCGGCCGCATCCGCCCGATGGGCCTGACCGACCCGGAACTCGTCTCGACGGTCGTCATGATCGACGGCTACGTCGTCGGCGCCGCCCGCACCCAGGTCCACCAGGAGGAGGCGGCCCGCAGCACCGGCCTGACCGACGCGGAGTTCTACGGCGCCCAGGTCCCGGCACTGGAGAAGGCGATGGCGACCGGCGCGTACCCGACGCTCGCGTCCCTCTCCCCCGACACCTTCACCGCCGGCTTCGACCACTTCGAGTTCGGGCTCGGACGCATCCTGGACGGGCTGGAGGTACGGGTCCGACAGCGTCGTGAAGGCCAACAGCGCCGTGAGGGCCAACAGCGCGGCGAGGGCCAATGGCCCGGAGAAACAGGCGAGTTCAGCCCCTACGACGCGTGAGGCGCCGTAGCCCGAAGACCGCCCCGCAGACGACCACGACGGCCACCGCGCCGATCTTCACGTTGTTCCCCGAGCCGCCGTCGCTGTCGCCGCTCGCCGAACTCCCGCCGCCCGAGGGCGATTTGGAGGAGTCCGAAGCGCCCCCGGGAGCGTCCTCGGCCTGCACCGGACTGTCGTCGCCCTCGCTCCCGTACATGAGCTTGGTGCCGTCCGCCGAGTAGCTGACGGACTCCCCCTGCCCCTGCAACGGCACGTCGAGGCGCCCCTCGCGCTTGATCTTCCCGCCGTTCCAGTCGTAGTAGATGCCGCCCAAGTACCCGCGTACGGCGAGCTGTTGGCCGTTGGGCGAGAACGCGGCGTCGGTGGCCCAGAGGTCGACGGCGGCGATGGGCTTGAAGTAATTCGTCCCGGAGGAGGAGAGCGTGGCCGGGCCCTCAAACAAATGCCCGCCGTCCTCCTTCTTGTCGATGATGTACACGCGCCCGGTCTTGGGGTGCACGAGCAGCGACTCGGCGTTCCGTGCGCCGTCCGAGTACTTCACGACGTACTGCGTCGCCCGGATCGTCTGGTCCTTGAGCACCTTCGGCTCGGGCAGCTTGTAGATCCAGACGTACGGCCAGGTCCCGTCGAGGTTGTCGCCGATGTCGCCGATGTAGATCTCGTTGTGCGGCCCGATGGAGATCGCCTCGACGTCACGCGGTTTGCCGACCCCGCTGAAGGTGACCGTGGCGACGGTCTTGCCGGTGCTGCTGTCGACGGCGTAGATGTACGGGCCGTCGTTGCTGTCGTTGTGCGTCCAGTAGATGCCGGGGTGGAGGTGCGAGGCGGCGAGCCCGCTGGACTCGGTGATCCGGGAGTCGGTGATCGTGAACCCCTTGTCGCCCTTGCCGTCACCGTCGTCGGAGGGTGCTGCGGTTGCGGGCAGGGCGAGCGCGCCGACGAGGAAGCCGGCGCCGAGGAACGCGAGGAAGCGACGCATGCCCCCAGCCTGCCATCCCCCACAGCGCGCCGATCGGCGTGGTGGGCCTCACACCCCGCCCGTTCCGTCGACGGGTGGTTGATCGTCCATCATGAGCGGATGCTCAGGTTCATGCCCGTAGGCGACTCCATGACGATCGGGAGCGCGGGCGAACACACATGGCGCTACCGGATGTGGCAGCACCTGCGCGCGACCTACGGCGGCCCGTTCGCCGTGGTCGGCCCGCGCGAGACGCTGTACGACAAGGCGACGGACACGCCCACGTCGTACGAGTACGCCGACCCCGACTTCCCGCACTTCCACCTGGCCGGCTGGGGTGAGGGCTGGCTGCACATGGCCCCGCTGATCGGCGAGGCGGTCCGCGCGCACCGGGCGGACGTGCTCCTCGTCTCCCTCGGCCTGATCGACCTGGGCTTCTACACGAACGCCGCGCAGACGGCCGACAACATGCGGTCCTTCGTCGCGGCGGCCCGCATCGCGAGACCGTCCGTCCGCATGGTGTTCCTGCCGGTGATCCCGAACGTCCGCGCCGAGACGGACGCCCCCTTCGCCACCGAGGTCGCCCTCTTCAACGAACTCCAGGCGAAGGCGGTCGCCGACCTGGACGACCCACGCTCCCCCCTCCTCCTGGCCTCCCTCCCC
>NZ_JBLTJC010000526.1:0-5799 GCF_048158785.1 Streptomyces colwelliae
GACAAGTACCGCCGCCTGGTCTGGGACCTCGGTGTAAAACCACTGATCGCCCGCTCGAGCGCTGCTACGCCTACAGCGACTCGGCGACCGATGTGCCGATGCTCGAGTCCGTGGGACACGCGCGCGTCCGGCAACGGGGCCGCGCCCGTTCGGGCGTGATCCCGCCGGCGGCCATGGAGGCGATGGGGTACGCGCCGGGGAAGCAGAGTGCCGTGATGGCGGGTCTCGCGGAGGCGGGCGGCGGTGCGCTGCTCGCGCTGGGCCTGGCGACCCCGGCGGCGGGCGCGGCGGCGGCCGGCGCGATGACGGGAGCCGCCGCCGTGCACGCGCCCAACGGCTTCTTCGCGGCGGCCGGCGGATACGAGTACGCGGCCTCCCTCGCCCTGACCGCGGCCGGCCTCGCGGTCACGGGCCCGGGGCGGCTCTCCCTGGACCACGCGCTGGGCCACGCGGTGAACCGGGGCTGGATGGTTCCGGCGGCGCTCGCGGTGACGGGGGCGGCGACGGCCGTGGTGGTGGGCATGCGGAACAAGAGGGTGCGGGAGGCGGCGGAGTTCGGGCAGGAGACGCTGTTCGACGAGTAGGGCGGACCAGACGATTTGTGCGAACGGCTGGAGTGGTGATGGCAGGCTGGGCGCATGAGTGATCGGAACGACCGGCCCGGCGACCTCTGGGCCGGCATCGACAGCCTCTGGACCTGGCTGGAGACGACCCAGCCCCTCGACGGTCGCGAGGGCATGCTCCTGCGCATGCTGAAGCTGTCCGAGGAGGTCGGCGAGGTCGCCGAGGCGGTGATCGGCGCGACCGGCCAGAACCCGCGCAAGGGCGTCAGCCACACCTGGGACGACGTCCAGGGCGAACTGTGCGATGTCGTGATCACCGCGCTGGTTGCGCTGCGCACGCTGACCCCCGACACGCAGGAGGTCTTCACCCGCCACCTGGCCCGGGTCATGGAACGCTCCCTCGGCCCGTCCGCAGTTGTTCACCCCCAGGACCTGCCCGCGCCGCGCGGAGTTGGTGAGATCCGCTGAGCCTTCTCGTCGACACCGAGCCGACGAAGGGGTCCCCGTGCAGGACTACGTTTTCTCCAACGGAGTTTTCTCCCATGGGCGCAGGACGGTCGCCGTGGCGGGCACCTGTCTCGCCCTCGCCGCCCTGAGCCTCGGCAACAGCCAGGCGCACGCGGTGAGTTACGGCACCCCGACCATCTCCCTGTCGGCCACGTACCTTTCGGGCGCGGTGGGCGCGCTCGGCGATCCGACGGTCCAGGTGACGGTCGCTCAGAGCGGCGCGGATGTCGGCGCGTTGACGGTCGCGGCCAGCAAGAGCAGCAGGACGTCCGTGGCACCGACGAGCGCGGTGACCGTCACCGGCACCGGCACGACCCGCCAACTCGCCGTCGCGGCGGCCGCGCAGGGCTACACGGACCTCACGGTGAAGGTCACGGGCCTCGGCGGCAAGACGGCCACGAAGACCCTGCACTACGCGGCCTCGGCATCCGTCCAACAGCCCGCCGACACCCGCTACTTCACCGGCTCCAGCGACGCCTCCGCCGCGGTCGACGTGGGCGGCGGCTACGTCGTCGTAGCGGATGACGAGTCCAACGTCCTTCGCCTGTACGACCGTTCGGCATCGGGTGCGCCGGTAAAGACCTGGGACTTCAGCGACGACATCGGCGTCGACAAGGAGATCGACATCGAGGGCGCGGCCCGCGTCGGCGACACGATCTACTGGACCGGCTCGCTGGGCAACAACAAGGACGGCGAGTACAAGGCGGCCCGCAACACGGTCTTCACCACGAAGGTGACCGGCACGGGGGCCAACGCGGCGCTCTCCTACGGCAGTTCGTACGGCAGGCTGCGCGACGACCTGGTGGCCTGGGACAAGGCGAACGGCAACCGGTACGGCTTCGCGGCGGGCACCGCGGACGGTCAAGTCCCCAAGGAGATCGACGGGTTCAACGTGGAGGGCCTGGAGTTCGCGCCGGGCTCCACGACCACGGCGTACCTCGGTTTCCGAGCGCCGCTCGCCCCGGCGGTGGAGGGCGGCAAGGCGCTGCTCGTGCCGGTCACCAACATCGACAAGGTGGTCGCGAACGGTACCGCCGCGACCTTCGGCACGCCGATCGAGCTGGACCTCGGCGGCCTCTCGGTGCGCGACATCCGCAAGAACGCGGCGAACCAGTATCTGATCGTCGCCGGTTCCTGGGCCGCCGACGACAACTCCGACCCGTACGCCCTCTACTCCTGGACCGGCAACGCGGCCGACCAGCCGGTCAAGCTGCGCGACCTGCCGACGACCGACCCCGGCGCCTGGGAGGCGGTCGTGGACGTACCGGACCTGACGGCCTCGGGCGCCCGCGCCCAGCTGATCACCGACGACGGCGCGGCCGACCTGTACGGCGACGGCACCGAGGCGAAGGACCTCTCGTACCCGGAGTGGCAGAAGTCGCGGTCGACCTGGTTCGCGGTCACCGGCTGACGGGCGACGCGCGCCCAGCCGGGAGGCCGGGCGCGCGCCACCCTGGCACCCTGGTCCCCGACAACACCGTCGAGGACGAAAGCCGAGACATGACCACCGAAAAGCTCACCGTAGGCGTCCTGGGCACCGGCATCATGGGCGCCGCGATGGCCCGCAACCTCGCCCGCGCGGGCCACACCGTCCACGTCTGGAACCGGACCCGGGCCAAGGCCGACCCGCTGGCCGCCGACGGCGCGCACGTCACCGACACGGTGACGGAGGCCGTACGCGAGGCGGACGTGATCCTCACGATGCTCTACGACGGCGACGCCGTCCTCGACGTGATGCGCGAGGCCGCCCCCGCCCTGCGCCCCGGCGCCGCGTGGATCCAGTCGACGACCTCCAGCCTCGAATCGGTGGGCGAACTGGCCGGGTTCGCGAACCGGCACGACCTCGTCTTCTACGACGCCCCCGTCCTCGGCACCCGTCAGCCGGCCGAAGCCGGTCAGCTGACGGTCCTGGCAGCGGGGCCGGAGAGCGGCCGGGAGACGGTGACCCCGGTCTTCGACGTGGTCGGCGCCCGGACGATGTGGGTCGGCGTCGACGGCGCGGCGGCCACGGCGACGCGGCTGAAGCTGGTCGCCAACAGCTGGGTCCTGGCGGTGACGAACGCGGCGGGTGAGGCGCTGGCCCTCTCCAAGGCCCTGGACGTGGATCCCCAGGACTTCCTCGGCCTCATCGCCGGCGGCCCCCTCGACATGGGCTACCTGCACGCCAAGTCCGCCGCGATCCTCAACGACCAGCTGACTCCGGCGAGTTTCGCGGTCACGACGGCGGAGAAGGACGCCCGGCTGATCGTGCAGGCGGGGGCGGCGAACGGCGTCCGGCTGGACGTGGCCGCGGCGGGCGCGGAACGGTTCGCCCGGGCCGCGGCTCAGGGGCATGGCGACGAGGACATGGCCGCGGCCTATTTCGCGAGCTTCGACTGAGCGTCACCGTTCCGTCACAGGTGGTGCACGGGCGGAACCCCGGGTGCGGCGGTCCTGTCTCCCTCCGCGAGCGCCGGCGAAGTCCGGCCCGTGCACAGCCGGTTCGGGGGACGTCATGCAGAAGAGCAGCATCCGTAGGGGCGCGATGGCGGTGGCCGCGGTGTCGGTGGCGGCAGCGGTGATGACGGGGTGCCGGGCGAGCGACACCGGCACCGGTACTCCCGTTTCCATCGGTGTGCCCAGGTCCCCGGGTACGGCGGCGAAGACGTGCTCGGTGGACTCCCTGAAGGCGACCGCCTATCAGGCCGCCGATCGCCCGGTCGGTACCGGGACCGGGGCGGCGATCGTCCAGTTCACCAACACCGGCGCCAAGGCCTGCGCTCTCCGGGGCCACCCCACCGTCGCCGGCGCCGCGAACGGTTCCCCGGAGCTCAACGTCCCCCTCCAGGTCACCCCCGTAGGCTCCGCCTCCCCCGTGAGGCTCACTCCCGGTGCCCATGCCTGGCTGAAGCTGACCTTCGTGCAGGTGCAGGGCGAGGGGGACGGCTACTGCGAGTCCGGTTCGGCACCGGTGATCTACCCGACGATGGTGATCGGCCTGCCGGGTGCCGGGGCACACCAAGTCGCCCTGGACGACGGGCAGTTCGCGGAGTGCGACGGCACGCTGACCGCGACGGCCGTATCGGCGACGAAGCCTTCCTGACCGTACGGCCGTACGACTGCCCGGTCGTGCCCGGTCGTACGGCTATGCCGACGCCTCCGCCGCCAGCCCCCGCATGACGTGTTCGAGGAGCGCGAGCAGCACCGACTTCACCGACTCCTTGTCGCGGGCGTCGCACAGCACGAGCGGGATGTCGGGGGCGAGGTCGAGGGCGGCGCGGATCTCCTCGGGGTCCTCCTCGCAGACGCCGTTGAAGCAGTTGACGCCGACGGCGAAGGGAATGCCGCGGTGCTCGAAGAAGTCGACGGACGGGAAGCAGTTCTCCAGCCGCCGGGTGTCGGCGAGGACGACCGCGCCGAGCGCGCCCCGGGACAGGTCGTCCCACATGAACCAGAACCGGTCCTGCCCGGGGGCACCGAAGAGATAGACCACGAGGGCCGAACTCAGCGTGATCCGGCCGAAGTCCATGGCGACCGTCGTCGTGGTCTTCTGCTCCACCCCGGCGAGGTTGTCGACGCCGACGCTGGCCTCGGTGATGAGTTCCTCGGTACGCAGGGGCGTGGTCTCGCTGATCGCGCCGACGAGGGTGGTCTTGCCGACGCCGAAGCCGCCCGCGACGAGGATCTTGGCGGTGGCGGCGTTGGGCGCGACGGGGGTGGCGCGGCGGTCAGATTCTGCGTATGCCATCGATCACTGCCTGGAGGAAACGGGCGTCGGGGGTACCGGCCGCGGCGGGCGGGGAGACGGAGACGAGTTCGTTGTCCAGGAGGTCATCGAGCAACACCCGTATGACCGCGACGGGTTGATCGAGCCGGGCGGCGACCTCCACCAGCGCGGTCGGCGTACGGCACAGCGCGAGCAGCCGGTTCTGTTCGGGCTGGAGGCGCTGTTCGCGGGTCGGCGGCCGGACGGTACTGATCAGGGTGATCAGTTCGATACCGGGGTGGAAGGTGGGGGTGCGGCCGCCGGTCACCTGGTACGGGCGGACGAGCAGCGCGGGGTCTTCGTCCTCCCACGGGTCTTCCTCGGACCAGTGTCTCATTCATGCTCACCCGCGAAGGGCGCGCCGCTGTACTCCGGGAACCGGGGGGCCGCGCTGAGGAACTGGCCCACCTGCCGTACGACCATGGTCATCTCGTAGCCGACGTTGCCGACGTCCACCTGTGAGGTGGCGAGTACGGCGAGGCGGGCGCCGCCGCCGGCGGTGGTGACGAAGAGGAAGAGGTCGTCCATCTCGATGACGGTCTGCTGCACGCGCCCGCCGCCGAAGTGCCGGCTGGTGCCCAGCGCGAGGGAGTGAACTCCCGAGGAAATGGCGGCGAGTTGCTCGGCGTCGTCCTGCGCGAGCCGTTCGGAGGAGCCGACTAGGAGCCCGTCCTCCGAGAGGACGATGGCGTGCAGGGTCTCGGGGATCCGCTCGATCAGGTTGTCCAGCAGCCAGGCCAGTCCGCCGTGCGTGGTGTTGGGCGCAGTCATGGGGTGTTCCTTGTCGGACGGGGACGGGTGGGCAACTGACGGCGCTCGGGCGGGGCCGTGTTCCAGGTGGGCGCGGGGGCTTCTTCTCGCGGTGTCGTCGGCCGGGGAGTTCCTTCTCGCGGTGACGCCGGCCTGGGGGCGTCACCGCGCAGCGACGCGGGCCAGGCGGGCGTGGGCACGTTCTCCTGCTCGCGGGCCCGACGGGTCCCGTCC